>CAXNFJ010000079.1:0-7503 GCA_964201165.1 Desulfomicrobium sp. | reverse complement strand
AAGGAAGTTGAACAGGACGCGAAGGACCGTGAACGCGAACTGAAAAAAAATGAGGCCAGGTTGCAGGCCAAGGAAGAGAGACTGGAGAAAAAAGTGGAATCCCTGGCCCTTAAGGAGAGCGAACTGGTCAATCTTGAAAAGAAGGTTGTCAAGCAGGAGCGCGCCGTTGAGGAAAAGGAGGAGGGGCTGCAGGTTCTGATTTTCCAGCAGCAGTCCAGGTTGGAAGAGATTTCGGGTTTGACGGCCGAAGAGGCGCGTGCCCGACTCATGCAGGAGGTCGAGAGCAAGGCCCGGCATGAGGCAGCCAAGATGGTTCGCGTGATCGAAGTCGAAGCTCAGGAGACTGCCCACCGCAAAGCCCAGATGATCATCGCCAGCGCGGTGCAGCGCTATGCCGGCGACTATGTGTCAGAACATACGGTCAGTTCCGTGGAACTGCCCAGCGAAGACATGAAGGGTCGGATCATTGGCCGCGAGGGTCGGAATATCCGGGCCATCGAGGCCGCAACGGGCGTGGACCTCATCATCGACGACACGCCGGAAACGGTTATTTTGTCTGCGTATAATCCTCTGCGCCGAGAGGTGGCCAAGCGCTCATTGGAGAGGTTGATCAGTGATGGTCGTATCCACCCGGCCCGCATTGAGGACATTGTCAAGAAAGTCGAGAAGGAGATGGAAGTCCAGATCCGCGAAATTGGAGAGCAGGCAACCTTTGACCTTGGTGTGCATGGTATTCATCCTGAAATTGTGCGCCTTTTGGGTCAGCTTCGTTTCAGAACCAGTTTTACGCAGAATGTATTGCAGCACTCGCTCGAAGTCGCCTTTCTGTGCGGGATTATGGCCGCTGAACTCGGCCTGGATATCAAAAAAGCCAAGCGCGCGGGACTGCTCCATGATCTGGGCAAGGCCGTCGACCATGAAGTCGAAGGGCCTCATGCGCTCATCGGCGCCGACTTGGCTAAGAAATATAACGAATCCAGTGAAATCGTGCATGCCATCGCCGCGCATCATGAGGATGTGCCGCCCAAGTCCGTGTATGCCGTTCTGGTACAGGCTGCGGACAGTCTGTCCGGCGCACGTCCTGGAGCACGCAAGGAACTTCTTGAGAGTTACGTCAAGCGTCTGGAAGAATTGGAAGGCATAGCCACCGGGTTTAACGGAGTGAGCAGAGCTTTTGCAATTCAGGCGGGCAGAGAAGTGCGTGTCATGGTGGACTGCGATACGGTCAATGATGATCAGATCTACTTGCTGAGCAAAGACATCGCCAAGCAGATAGAAGAGAAGATGACCTATCCGGGTCAGATCCGGGTCACGGTAATCCGCGAGAAAAGGGCTGTGGGCATTGCAAAATAATGCCACCATGAGGCTTCTTTTTCTCGGCGACATTGTAGGTAAAACTGGGCGGCAGATGGTAAAAGATCATCTGCCGCGTTTGCGTCGTGAATTGGGCTTGGACGCGGTTCTGGCCAACGCGGAAAACGCTTCGGGCGGATTGGGGTTGTCGGCCAAAAGCGCGCTCGAGTTGCATCGCTCCGGGGTGGACGTACTGACCACCGGCAATCATGTCTGGAAGTTTCCTGACATCCGGGCATTACTTGCGAGTGAGGAGTGGCTGCTACGTCCAGCCAATTATCCTGCTTCGGCCCCTGGGCGGGGAGTATCATTTTTTTCCATTGGTGAAGGCCTGACTCCGCTCATGATCATCAACCTGCAAGGCAGGACGTTCATGGAACCCATTGATTGCCCCTTTGCCGCAGCCAATCGCCTTGTGGCCGAAGCTCCGGATGGGGCGATGATTCTGGTGGACATGCATGCCGAGGCCACGTCGGAAAAGCGTGCGCTGGCGCATCTGTTGCGAGGGCGGGTGCAGGCGGTGGTTGGTACGCATACCCACGTCCAGACCAACGACGCCTGCGTTCTTGACGGGGTGACGGGATATATTTCGGATCTGGGCATGTGCGGACCCGAAGACTCCTGTCTGGGGATGGACAACGACATTATTTTGCGCAGGTTTCAGACCGGTCTCCCCCAGCGCTTTGATTTGGCCAAAGGGCCGTGCATGTTGAACGGGGCATTGATTGAATTGGACCAAGGACGATGCCGAAGCATTTCGGCATGGCAATATAGGGCTTCTAAGGAACAGGTAGAGTCATGACAGATACGGAGTTGGCCAAGCAGCTGGAGCAGATCCGGCGTGGTAGCATGGAAATCATCAACGAAGAGGAATTGGTCGGAAAATTGCGCCGCGGCACTCCACTGCGCGTCAAGGCCGGGTTCGATCCCACGGCTCCCGATCTGCATCTCGGACACACCGTCCTTATCCAGAAGCTCAAGCATTTTCAGGAACTCGGTCATCAGGTTATTTTTTTGATCGGTGATTTCACCGGTATGATCGGCGATCCTTCCGGCAAATCCGAAACGCGCAAGAAACTGACCCGTGAAGAAGTGTTGCGCAACGCCGAGACATACAAGAAGCAGATTTTCAAGATTCTGGACCCTGCCCATACGGAAATCGCCTTCAACTCCACATGGATGGATGGGTTCACGGCCTCCGATTTCATCGAACTCTGCTCCCGCTACACAGTGGCCCGCATGCTTGAGCGTGATGATTTTGAAAAACGATTCAAGGGTAACCAGCCCATTTCCATCCACGAATTTCTGTACCCGCTCGTGCAGGGATATGACTCCGTGGCTCTGCGCGCCGATGTCGAACTTGGCGGTACGGACCAGAAGTTCAACCTGCTCATGGGCCGCCATCTGCAGCGCGAACACGGACAGGCTTCACAGATAGTCCTGACCATGCCCATTCTGGAGGGCCTCGACGGGGTCCAGAAAATGAGCAAGTCGTTGGGCAATTATATTGGCATCGACGAGGCCCCGGCTGACATGTTCGGCAAGCTGATGTCCATTTCCGACGAGTTGATGTGGCGCTACTACGAACTCCTTTCCGACAAGACTCTGGATCAGATCCGCTCTTTGCGCGAGCAGGTTCAGAACGGCACCCTGCATCCCAAAATCGCAAAAGAGGACTTGGCCGAGGAAATTACCGCTCGTTTTCATGGCGCCCCTGCTGCAGTCGCCGCGCGTGAGGGATTTAACGCTGTTTTTGCCAAGCAGGGAATTCCGGAGGACATAGAAGCTTATGCCACCGTGTCGGGTATTTTGCTGGTCGATGTCCTCAGCGAGAGCGGAGTGTGCTCCTCAAAGGGTGATGCCCGGCGCATGTGCAAGCAGAATGCGGTAACCGTTGACGGCCGCAAGGAAGATGATGCCGCCTTTGCTTTTGCCTCAGGAGAATACGTGCTCAAGATCGGCAAGAAGCGTTTCCTGAAGCTTGTGGTCGCCTAGAGGAGGTCCGTGGTGCAGCAAATTTGGCGCAAAACCGTACTCTTGGCGCGTATGGTCAAGATTGAGCACTCTATTTTCGCCCTCCCGTTCGCATATCTTGGGATGCTGTGGGCGGCTGGCGGTTGGCCGGGGTGGAAGGTGTTTATTCCTTTGACCGTGGCCATGGTGGCCGTACGTTCGTTCGCCATGGCCGTGAACCGGCTGGTAGACCTGCCCATTGATTCCAAAAATCCGCGCACCCTGAGCAGGCCGTTGGTCAGTGGCGAACTGAAGGTTTTTGAAACCAAAATATTCATAGCCGTTTCCGCCATCGTTTTTATCATTTCCTGTTGGTTGCTCAATCCCTTGTGTCTGGCCTTGTCACCTGTGGCCCTGCTCTGGTCCGGGCTGTACAGTTACACCAAGCGTTTTACCTGCCTGTGCCATTTTTTTCTGGGAACGGTGCTGGGCCTTGCGCCATTGGCCGGGTGGCTTGCGGTATCGCCGACTGTTGAGCTTGCGCCTGTTTTGCTCAGTTTGGGAGTGACTTTTTGGGTCGGTGGTTTTGATATTCTATATGCCTGCCAGGATGTCGAATTCGACCAACAGGAAGGACTCCATTCCCTGCCGGTCCACGTGGGCGTGCCTGCGTCCTTGACCTTGTCGACGATGAGTCATGTGGTCACGAGTATTTTCTTTCTTCTTGCCGGGTGGCCTGCCGGAGCCGGGCTCATCTATTTCGGCGTTTGTCTGACCGTGACCGTGATCCTGCTTTTCGAGCATCGTTTGATTTCAGCCTACGACATGAGCCGGGTCAATCTGGCTTTCTTTACCATGAACGGATTTGTGGCGGTTTTTTTGTTTGCGGGCGCAGTCATGGACTTGGCGCTCAAGTAATCAATTTCAAGGGAGCAACCCATGCGCGAAGCGAATATTTTCCCTGAATATCGCGGGGATATGGAATATGTCTGTCTTGGTTGTCAGGCCAGATATCCTATCGATGAACTCCACTACACCTGTCCCCAGTGCAAGGGTGTTTTTCTGCTGGAAGATACCAGCTTCAGCGAACTGCAAAAAACTCCAGGCAGCGCGTGGCGCGATCTTTTTGATCTGCGTGCCGCGACGAAGAATCCGGCCCTGCGCGGAATCTTTCGTTTTTACGAGTTGATAGCCCCTGTCGTGGCGGAAGAGCACATCGTCTATCTGGGCGAGGGCAACACGCCCGTGACACGCTCTTCTCCTGCCCTGGAGCGTCTGATCGGGCAACCTATGGCCTTCAAGAACGACGGACAGAATCCGTCAGCGTCTTTCAAGGACCGGGGGATGGCCTGTGCCTATTCCTACTTGCGCCATCTGGTGGCCAAGCACCATTGGGATAATGTCCTGACCATCTGCGCGTCCACCGGAGACACTTCGGCCGCGGCCGCGCTTTATGCCGCGTACGTGGGCGATCCGCTCACTTCCGTCGTACTCTTGCCGCGTGGAAAGGTCACAGCCCAGCAGTTGTCCCAACCTCTGGGCAGCGGAGCCCGTGTTCTTGAAATTCCGGGTGTTTTTGACGACTGCATGAAAGTGGTCGAGTATCTGGCCGATCACTACCGGGTGGCCTTGCTCAATTCCAAGAACGCCTGGCGCATTCTGGGTCAGGAAAGCTACGCCTATGAAGTGGCTCAGTGGTATGATTGGGATTTGCGAGGCAAGGTTGTTTTTGTTCCCATCGGCAACGCCGGGAATGTCACGGCGATCATGAGCGGTTTTTTGAAGCTTCTGCGTCTGGGAGTCATCGAAACGCTGCCTCGCATTGTGGGTGTACAGTCGGAGCATGCAGACCCGGTCTTCCGTTACTATGCCCAGGAGCCAGCGACGCGGCACTATGAAGCGGTCAAGGTGCGCCCTTCCGTGGCCCAGGCGGCCATGATCGGAAATCCGGTCTCGTTTCCGCGTGTGGCCTTTTTGGCGGAGCAGTATGCCCGATTGGGAGGTTCAGGCTCTTTTCAGGTCGTGCAGGTCAGCGAACAGCGTATCATCGAGTCCATGCTCCTGGCCAACAGACACGGCCACATCGCCTGTACTCAGGGTGGCGAATGCCTGGCCGGCCTGCTCAAGGCCAAAGAATTGGGCCTCATGGCCCAGGATGAGCTCGCGATCCTGGATGCAACGGCCCATGCCCTGAAATTTTCCGGTTTTCAGGACATGTATTTTCAGAACAGTTTCGGACCCGAATACGAGATCGCGCCGGACGAACGGTTGTCCAACGCCCCGCGCCTGGTTATCGGGCAGGAAGAAAAGGATCGTCTAAGCGAGGACGGGTTTACCGCCCAGGCTGCGCAGAACGTGGTTCAGATTTTGGGCTTGGACAAAAAAGGACTGTAGTCCTTCTGACATGCAATTTCACGTAAAATGGCCGGGACGGGAGTCCTGGCCATTTTTTTGAGTTCGAACGGGTGCGACACTCGACATGTAGGTATCAATGCTTGCGTTTTGTAGAATCAGGATGTGGGACCGGGCAACCCGAGAAGGACAATGTCGTGCTTGTCGGCGAATTCCAAGGTCTGCCGCTGTTCAAAAAAAATGCATCCACCAGCTTGCATGGCCAAGCACACCGCGCCAACTTCGGCCATTGCTTGCACAGTACCCAGGCCGATGGCCGGCAAGTCCAGGCGGCTGTCTTGCGTTGGTTTGGGACGCTTGACGATCACAGCTCCCGGACCACCCAGCTGGCCTCCGCGTCGTATGGCAGCGTCGGTGCCTTCGATGGCTTCCACCGCCAGAACGATTTTTTCCCGTACCACCACGCACTGGCCGATGTCGAACTTGCCCAGCTGCTGGGCAAGATCCCATCCGAAGTCCACATCCTCCCGCTCCCTGTCCGTGGGCTTCCTGCGGGTCAGGATGCCTTCAGGCGCCAGCAAGTCGGGCGAATAGGCATGCGGTGCGACAACCTGCAGTCCTTCGCGCTCCAGTTCTGCTGAAAGGGCGCGCAGCAAAACGTCATCGCCTCGGGTCTTGATGGAAAAAAGAAGTCGGGCGGCCCGCCAGTCAGGGCGCAGATCCAGCGCCCGGGGCTTGTTGATGGGTCCGGCCATGACCACATGGGTGACCCGATGGGAGGAGAAGAAATCGATGAGCCGACCAAGTTGTCCGAGTTTGAGCCAGACAAAGTCGTCACAGTGACCTGGAAAGGAAGGATCGGTGTCGGAAGCGAAACCGACACCGACGACCCTTTCCCCGCGAGACTTGGCCGTACGGGCCACTGTGATCGGAAAAGAGCCTCCTCCCGCGATGATGCCAAGAGTTTTGGTCATGAGCAGCTTAGATGCGTTCGGGTGAAACAGTGCCTCGTTTGCTGCTGCGAATGAAATCGAGGAGTTTCATGACTTGCGGGAAATTGCCCAGTTCGGTTTCGACTTGCTGAATGACTTCGTTGCGTTCTTGATTGGACCGCCAAATCAGTTTGTAGGCGGATTTGAGAGCGTGGATCTCATCGGAAGAAAAGCCGTGTCGGCGCAGTCCGATGAGATTCAAGCCGCGCAGAGTCGCCCGTTCGCCAACAACGAGCATGAACGGTGGCACATCTTGCGCTACGCCGGTCTTGCCGCCAACAAATGCGAAATCGCCGATGTTGACGAATTGATGCACGGCCGAAAGGCCACCGACAACCACTTCGTTCCCCACAGTCACATGGCCGGCCAAGGTCGCAGCGTTGGCCAGGACATTGTTGTCCCCCACAACGCAGTCGTGAGCGATATGAGAGTAGGCCATCATCAGGTTGTCCGAACCAACCCGGGTCTGGCCGCCACCGCCTTCAGTGCCGCGATGGATGGTTGAAAATTCACGGATCTTGTTGCGATCGCCGATCAGCAGACGTGTTTCTTCACCGTGAAACTTGAGGTCCTGGGGCTCTCCGCCCACGCAGGCCATGGAATGGACATGATTTTGGGTGCCAAGGGTTGTGAAGCGCTTTATCTGAGCCCCTGCGTCAATAATCGTTCCGTCGCCGATACGTACGTCTTCTTCGATGATGGCGTATGGGCCGACGGTGACCCCTGTGCCCAGGGATGCGTCCGGATGAACAACGGCGGTAGGATGGATGGCTGTTTGCATTAGTCTTCCCTCGGGACCACAGATGCGGTCAGGATGCCTTCGGCGACAACCTTGCCGTCGACCACGGCCTTG
>CAXNFJ010000078.1:0-7516 GCA_964201165.1 Desulfomicrobium sp. | reverse complement strand
AACCCCGCTCCGGCGGCGAAGAGGGCCTGCCCGACCTCGCCCTGCTGATCAAGGATGCCCTGCCCGCCCTGGACCAGGGTTTCGTGATTGATCCCGTACATGCTGGAGAAAAGGTCCTGCCCCAGCCCCTGTAGAAACGGGGTCAAGGTTTCGGCGGCGAGGGGCTGATCCTGAGCGTCGAAGAGGTCGTTCTTGCTTTTCTTGCGCCGATAAAAACGTAACTCACCGCCATCGGCCTGTTGCAGACAACCGCCAACCAGCAACTGATCATAGGGGTGCAGAAAATTGTCGGCCGTGCGTAACGGAAAACCGAAAAAAAGGGCATGCAGGCCGCGCATGGCGCTGCTTTTGCCCGCTTCGTTCGGGCCGTGGACAATGTGCAGGCCGGGCAGGACTGAGGCAAAGTCGAGCTCGCGGCCGGTAAAGGGACCAAACGCCTTGAATTCCAAGCGCTTAATTTTCATGACGGCCCTCCTGCAGTTTGGCCGTGAGCAGCTCGCTCACATCATCGCGCAAGGTGGCCAGACCCTCCTCGTCCGGACAGAACGGATCTGCGGCCCCCAGCAGTTCGGCCGGCAATTTGGTGCGCAGAGCCTCGAATTCAGGAACCAATTCCAGCAGAGACGCATCCAAACGCACCTGCCTTATGGCGTGCATCAGTCCGGCCAGGGGGGAATCCGAATCCTGAGTCTCCCGGCTCTCGACCACGGGCCGGGAGAAAATGCTCAATTTTTCGAGCCACACATCGCCCAGGTCCGCAGCCAGAGCCCGCAGTTCCTCGCGCAGATGTCCTGCGTCCCGATGCAACCGCGCGTGCAGCGGAGTTGCTCCCTCCAGGATAATGCGCGCGGCCAGCGGACGCCCCTCGGCGGCGCGGCGGTCCTGCTCAAGGGCCTCCCGGACCCGGTCCCGGATACCGTCAATGCGTTCGCACCCGGCCAGATCCACCCGACAGACCCCAAAACGCAGCACATCGATCTCCCGCGCTTCCACGTCCCGCACCCGGCCATCCTCGACCGTGACCAGCGTGCACCCTTTGGCTCCGGCTTCGCGGATGTGCCGCCCCTGAATGTTGCCCGGAAAAACCACCCACGGGTGGGTATGCACCACTTCGCGCTGGTGCACGTGGCCCAGGGCCCAATAGTCGTAGCCCTTGCTCATGAGGCCCTCCAGGGTGCAGGGGGCGTACGGTTCATGACCGGCACGTCCGGTCAGGCTGGTATGCAGCAGGCCGATGTTGCACAGACCGGGAACGGCCTGGGCGAATCCGCGGCTCAGATCCTCCTGAACGCTACGCCCCGCAAATCCCTGGCCGTGAATGGCCACGCCCAGGTCTTCACGAATCCTGCACTCCGGCTTCTTGTGCGAAAACAGGCAGACGTTGTCCGGAAGGCGCAGCGCTTTCGTCAATTGACTGGCCGCGTCGTGATTTCCGGCGACAAGGTAGACGGCGATCCCCGCCTCGCGCAGGCGGCCCATGCGGTGCATGAAATAGAGGCCCGTGTTGTAGTCCTTCCAGTCGCCGTCAAAGAGATCCCCGGCCAAAAGGACAAAGGCCACGCCCTCCTCAATGGCCAGGGCGACCAGATTGTCGAAGGCCCGCCGCGCGGCGCCGCGAATCTGCTCCACGGGTGCGTCGGGATAGGTTTCAAGACCCCGCAGGGGGCTGTCCAGATGAATGTCCGCCGCATGCAGAAAACGAAACATGGATTCTCCCTTTGATGTTCGTGGCAAAAGGCGTGACGCATCCCCGCTCGTCCCGCGCATGCGCACAAACAGGCAATGATGACGGCAAATCAGCTCGCGAACAACGTGCCCGTACTTTTCGTTAAGCACATGGAGAAAGCAACATAAAAAAGCCCCCCTGGAAAGCATGAGTCCAGAGGGGCGGGAAGATGGGTTTCGTGACCGTCAGGCGCGGCGTATGTGTCAAAACATGCTTGCGCATGCAGGAAGCGCATCCTCAACAGCGTGCGACCGTCAGAACAGAGGCATCTCCTGGCCATTCACCATGAGCTTGCCCTGCGCGAAGGAAGCCTCGGACTTGATGGTTTCACCGTCACGCACGATCAGGTTGCGCTCCAACAACGTCTCGACCTGCTGTGCATACGCCTGCTGCGCCACGGCTTCAACGTCCTGAGCGTTCGCGTCGGCGGCCTGTTGCTGCGTGATGCTCATGACCATGAGTCCCTTTACCAGGGCCTCATGCACGGCCAACTCCACACTGGCGTTCACATGCTGCAGCAAAAGCAGTGGATTGAGGGCGGCCGCTTCCCCGGGAGCGTCCAGCCTGATGGAGAGGGCGCCCGTGAGTTCCCCCATGGATGTAATCACCTGCAGGCGTGAAATACGAAATTCAGGACTGCCGGCCATAAGTTTCGTAAACAGTTTGCCGTACAGATCCGCAATCTGTTCGGCCAACATGTCCACATCCGCAGCGGGCATGGACCGGTAGAGCTGTTGAAACCGGATTTGAAATTCGCTCAAGGCCGCGGCATCAAGATTGCGGGTCTCCATGTCGCAGACCACGGGCCCATGCGTAATCCCTCCCATCACGATACGGCCGATGTTCACGCTCTGCGCATAATCGACAAGGGTCCCGTTGCAGCTGCTGTTGGAGGTAAATCGCAGGTCGCCGACACTGACAACGTCGCCATCGGCCCGGGTCATGTTCATGGAGGACATGCCGGCATCGACCTGGCCAACAAAGACCATCGGCAGGGCCTCGACAAGATCGAACGTACTGGAAAAACCATCCATGCGCAGTGTGCCGTCGCTCGACGTGAGGCTCAGACTGGGCATGGTCATGTCGCCACGAAAGGAGCCGGAGCCGGGAACATACGTGCCCCGCGCGACAAGCCCGCCCCAGATGACGCTCTCGCCGTCGATTTGTTTGTCAAAGGCGGGAACCTTGAATTCCCCATCCACGTCGCCGCCGAAGCCGATGCGCATGACCGACGAGGACTGGGCCAGCTCCGGAATTTCCGTGAAGAGCGCGCCCTGCGCGCCGGACGTATCCACAGTGCTTTCCACTGCGGCAAGCCCGGGCCGGAAGGAAAATCCACGGCTCATGTCAGGCAACGGACCATGCCGGAAAACATGCTGCACCACGAAGCTCGCGTTGCGCGCCTCAGCCGCGCCATCATCCGAAGACTCGGGAATGACGACCGTAACCAAAGTCCGGGCGCTGGAACTGAAAAAACCGCGTTCATACTTTTGATTGGAAAAAGACAGCACCCCGAACCGTTCATAGTCCTTGAGCGCTTCAAAATATCTGTCCTCGACCTGACCGCCCAGCATATATGCAGACCCTGCATAGATTCCAGCCAACACGATAAAAGCTGCAATGATTACCTTTTTCACTCGACCTCCATGTACACACCACGTTTTCGTGGTCAATTTTCAGCGTCACCACCTGCCTGCTTGCACAACCTGCTCAAAATAACAACACATATCAAACACTTCGTGCGGAAATTCAGGTGGAATACGTACTATGGAAGAAATTCGACGAAGTATTCGCGTTCGGCGAGGATGGTTTCGTGACGCGTGAAACGATGACCATTTCCGCATCACGTACGAACCATGAGTGCTCCGGGGCCAGCCATGATGCTGCGCGCGAGGTTGCGCAAAAAAGCGCGCCCCCCGGAAAACATGTTTTCCGGAGGGCGCTAGGAGGGGGAGGCTTAATTTATTTCAATACGCTTAACGTGGCCCTGGCGATGGCCAATTCCTCGTTGGTGGGGATGACCAGGATGGCGACCTTGCTGTCGTCGGCCTGCACCGCCGTGGCGGATTTCTTGCGGCCGGCGTTGCGGGCCGAGTCGATGCCGATGCCCAGATGCTGCAGGCCGGAACAGACACGCTCCCGGACCACGTCGTCGTTTTCGCCGATGCCGGCGGTGAAGACCAGCGCGTCCAGGGGGCCGGTCACGGCGTAGTAGGCGCCGATATATTTCTTGATGCGGTAGACGAACATGTCCAGAGCCAGGGCGGCTTTTTTGTCGCCCTTGGCGGCTGCGGCGTGGATGTCGCGCATGTCGTTCATGCCGCAGATGCCTTTGAGGCCGCTCTGCTTGTTCAAAATGTCGTCAACCTGATCCATGCTCAGCCCCTTCTCCTTCATCAGGAAAGGCAGAATGGCCGGATCGATGTCGCCGCTACGGGTGCCCATCATCACACCGGCCAGGGGCGTCAGGCCCATGGAGGTGTCGATGCACTTCCCGTTGCGCACGGCCGCCATGCTGCAGCCGTTGCCGAGATGCAGGGTGACCAGATTGACCTCGTTTTCGGCCTTGCCGAGCATATCCGCCGCCTGCTGGGCCACATAGCGGTGCGAGGTGCCGTGAAAACCGTAGCGACGGATCTTCAGCTCCTCGTACAGGCCGTACGGGATGGGATACATGAAAGCTTCGGGGGGCATGGTCTGGTGAAATTCCGTATCGAACACGGCCACCTGCGGCACGCCGACAAAAAGCTCCCGGGCGACCTCGATGCCCACAAGGTTGGCCGGGTTGTGCAGGGGCGACAGAGGGCAGTTCTCCCGGATCTTGGACACGACGTCATCGTCGATGAGCGTGCTCTTGAAGAGGGTTTCCCCACCCTGAACCACCCGGTGCCCGATGGCGTCGATTTCGGCGGCGGAGGCGATGACGCCCGTTTCCGCGCCCGTGACCAGATCGACCACGGTGTGCATGGCCGCGCGGTGATCGGGAAAAGCCATCTCCCGGTCCACTTCGCCCTGCTTTTCGGTTCCGGGCCAGTTCTTCTGGCTGACCTTGCCCAGCTCATCGCCGATGCGCTCCACCAGACCGGTGGTCATGACCGCTCCGCTTTCCATGTCGAGAAGCTGATATTTGAGGGATGAACTCCCGGAATTGACGACAAATATTTTCATGTTATCCCCTTATATTAAACCTTTTTCGGCCTGGGCCTGAATGGCCGTGATGGCCACGGTATTGACGATGTCGGGAACGGTGCAGCCACGGCTCAAATCGTTGACGGGCTTGTTGAGACCCTGCAGGACCGGACCTATGGCCACGGCGTTGGCGGCGCGCTGCACGGCTTTGTACGTGTTGTTGCCGGTGTTCAAATCCGGGAAGATGAAGACCGTGGCCCGTCCTGCGACCTGGCTGCCCGGCAGCTTCTTGCTGGCAACATCCGGATCGATGGCCGCATCATACTGGAGCGGTCCTTCAAGGAGCAGGTTCGGAGCCTTTTCGCGGGCGATGCGGGTGGCCTCGATGACCACGTCCACGTCACCGCCCGCCCCGGAGTCGCCGGTGGAATAGGACAGCATGGCGACGCGTGGTTCAACGCCGAAAATGCGGGCCGTCTCGGCAGAGTTCATGGCGATCTCGGCCAGCTGCTGCGCCGTGGGATTGGGGTTCACGGCGCAGTCACCGAAGACCAGGACGCGATCCTTGAGGCACATCAGAAAAACGCTGGAAACGATGGATGCACCGGGCTTGGTCTTGATGATCTGGAAGGCCGGGCGGATGGTGTGCGCGGTGGTGTTGATGGCCCCGGAGACCATGCCGTCGGCCTGGCCCTTGAAGACCATCATGGTCCCGTAATAGGTAGGGTCGATCATGCAGTCGAAGGCCAATTCCTTGGACACGCCCTTTTTCTTGCGCAGCTCCATAAAGGTGGAGATATAGTCGGCGAAATCGGGCGATTTGCCCGGATCGATAATGTTTGCGCCGGTCAGATTGAGCCCGAGCTGGGAGGTCATTGTGGTGATGCTCTTCGGGTCGCCGAGAATTGTCAGATCGACCACGCCGCGTCGCAGCAGAATGTCGGCCGCGCGAAGAATGCGGTCATCGCCGCCTTCGGGCAGGACAATATGCTGCTTGTGGTGCTTGGCCTTTTCAATGAGCCCATATTCAAACATCTGCGGCGTGACCTTGGTTGATTTGCGGGTGTTGAGGCGCTGCCGCAGCTCATCCGTGGCCACGTTCTCTTCGAACACGCCCAGGGCCGAGGCGATCTTTTTCTGATCGCCGGGCTCGATCTTGCCGTACATGTTGTAGAGGCGCCGCGCGGTCTGGAAGGTGGCTTCCTTGCCCAGCAGCACGGGCACGGGCACGCCGGTCCAGCCGTCGATGAGCCGGGCCACGGCCTTGCCCGGGGCGATGCCGCCAGTCAACAGGATGCCGGAAATGTCCGGATAGGACGAAGACTGCCGGGACGCCAGGCTGCTGACGATGATGTCCGAGCGGTCACCCGGCGTGACCACAAGGCTTCCGCGCTCAATGTAGTTCAGAAAATTTTCAATCTGCATGGCGGCCACGACGATGTCGTCGACCTGTGCGCCCAGATTGTCCTTGCCGTACAGAACCTCGGCTCCAACCCACTTCATGACGTCGCCCACCGTGGGCTTGCCCAGGATGGCCACCTCGGGGATGATGTAGAGCAGCATATCCGGCTTGTTCATGCTCTTGCGCATGGCGATGCGCAGAGCTTCACGGTCCGGCACATCAGTGCGGTTGATGACCACGCCCATGATGTCCACGGCCTTGTCGGCGAAGGACTCCACAGCCAATTTGGTCGAACTGATGATCTCGTGCTCGGTCTTCTGACATGCGTTGGAGATGACCAAAATCGGACTGCCGAGGTTGGCGGCGATATCGGCGTTGATGTCGAACTCAAAGGCCGGGCTGGTGCCTTCGAAGTCCGTGCCTTCGAGCAGCACGAAATCGCATTTGCTTTCCAGCTCTTTGTACTTGTTGATGATTTTTTCAATCAAGAGGGAATGCTGGCCGGCGTTGACCAGTTCCTTGGCCTGGCGCATGGTCAGGGCGTAGGTCTCCTGATACTGCAGACCCAGATAAAACTGGGACAGAACCAGATCTATGTCGTGATCCTTGCGGTCCGATTCGTCGTTGATGATGGGCCTGAAAAAACCGACTCGGCGGATGTCGCGCAGGAGCATTTGCATGACGCCCAGGACAATGGCGGATTTTCCGCTCCGAGATTCCGTCGCCGTTATGTAAAGATTACTGGCCATAGTGCTTTCCCTTGAATGCCGGTCTGCTCGCCGACATGTTCCGTGATGGTCTCACGGTCGGTTCATCAAATTGGTTGGTTACACAAGCCGTACGTCTGGAAAAAAAAGAGACAGCTGTCAACCTCCCTTTTTTTTCAGCTTGCGAACACAGTCACGAAATTCAAAAAAGGCGCCGACAGCTGACGTATGAATCAGCCGTCGACGCCATTACCCTACAGTGTTTCCGCGTAGATTTCCATCACGTGTTTGACTGCGATCTGATCTTTGTGCTGGGAAAGCATATCGGAGATCTGCAGCATGCACGCCGGACATCCAGTGGCCACAACCTCGGCACCGGAGGCGACGATATTGCCGCGCTTCTGGTCTCCGATACTCCTCGATACGCTGTAGTGCTGCAGATTGAAGCTTCCGCCGCAACCGCAGCAGCGATCCGCGTCGGCCATCTCCACAAATTCCACGTTCGGATTGGACTTCAGAAGCGCGCGAGGCTGTTCGAAGACCTTCATGGAC
>CAXNFJ010000077.1:0-7523 GCA_964201165.1 Desulfomicrobium sp. | reverse complement strand
ACCTACGCCTCCTTCACCTTTGGCGGCGTGGTGGCGGACATGGACGAGGCGCTCAAAACCCGCATCCAGCGCTTCATCGAGCGCCTGCGCGATCGCCTGCCCATGTACAAATCCCTGGTCACGGACAATTTCATCCTGCTCGGGCGCGTTGAAGATATCGGCCACATCTCCAAAGATATGGCCGTTCGGTACGGCGCCACTGGCCCGGTTTTGCGCGGCAGCGGGGTGGCCTACGACGTGCGTCGGGCCGAGCCATATTCGGTGTATCCGGAACTGGATTTCATTGTCCCGACAAGCGACCGCACCGACGCGCTGGGGCGCTATCTGGTGCGCATGCAGGAACTGGAGCAGAGCCTCAATATTATCGAGCAGTCTCTGGTGCAGATTCCCGAAGGTGAAATCCAGGCCAAGATGCCTAAAAAACCAAAAATTCCGGCTGGCGAAGTGTATTTCGCGGTGGAGGGAGCACGAGGAAAAATCGGCTGCTACCTGCAAAGCGATGGAGGAGGCAGCCCATATCGAATCAAGCTGCGCGCCCCGAGCTTCTCCAACCTGAGCCTTTTCGCCGAACTGAGCCAAGGCACGCTTCTGGCGGACGCTGTATCCATCCTGGGCAGTCTGGACCTTGTCATCCCGGAGATTGACCGATGATAGACCCGCAACTCCTCCGCATCCTTATCGCGCTGGTTGGCATTCTGGGCTTCGTGGCCCTGAACGCCCTGGCCCTGGTCTACGCCGAACGTAAAATCGCCGGCCATGTCCAACGCCGGCCCGGACCCTACGAAGTCGGCCCCCATGGAATCCTGCAACCGCTGGCCGATGGCCTCAAACTCATGGGCAAACAGCTCACCACGCCGCGTGATGCGGATCCGGTCATCTTCTGGCTGGCCCCGATTCTCTGTTTCATGCCTGTTGCCCTGTGTGTTTTTCCCATCCCCTTCGGGCCAAACCTGATAGCCTTGGACCTCAATCTCGGGATGGTGCTTATCCTGGCCTTCGCAGGGCTGGGTGTTCTGTCCATCTGTCTCGCCGGTTGGGGCTCCAACAACAAATGGGGCCTTCTCGGCGCAGCCCGAGCCGTGGCCCAAAACGTGGCCTATGAAATTCCGCTGTTGCTGGCCGTCCTGTCCGTCGCCTTCATGACGGGCAGCCTCAATCTCGCGACGATCACGGAAGGTCAGGGCACATGGCCCTGGCAGTGGAATGTGCTGCTCAACCCGCTTGGGTTCATCATCTATTTCATCTGCGCCCTGGCCGAAACCAACCGCGCCCCCTTCGACCTGCCCGAGGCCGAAAGCGAACTGACCGCCGGATTCCACACCGAATACTCGGGCATGGGCTTCGGCCTCTTCTTCATGGCCGAATACGCGAACATGATCGTGGCCTGCTCCGTGGCCACGGTCCTCTTTCTGGGCGGCTGGAACGGTCCGGGAGCTCCCGGATGGTGGTGGTTCTTGCTCAAGATGTACGCGCTCATCTTTCTGATCATCCAGATCCGTTGGACATATCCGCGCGTGCGTTTCGATCAGCTTCTCAACCTGTGCTGGAGATGGCTCGTGCCCTTGGCGCTGCTGAATCTCGTGTACGTCACCATCATCGTCAAACTCTAGGAGGCGTGAGAGTGTACCGACTTAAAGACATAACAAGCGCAGCCCGGGGCATGTGGTCGCTGATCGTGGGTCTGAACATCACTGGCAAGTATTTTTTGAAACCCAACGTGACCATTCACTACCCTCGCCAGGAAGTGACCAATCTGGCCACTTTTCGCGGTCATATCGAACTCGTTCCAGAGGATAACGACCCGCTGACCCCGCGCTGCATCTCCTGCGGCACGTGCGCCAAGGCGTGTCCTTCGAACTGCATCACTGTGATCAAGAAAAAGGCTCCGGCTCCCACGCCCGAAGAGACCGAGCAAGGCATCAAGCCCAAGGCTCCCAAGGACCCGGAACTCTTCCACCTGGATTTCACCCTCTGCTCGCTGTGCGGGCAGTGCGTATCCTCGTGCCCGGCGGACGCCATCCGTTTCTCCCAGAACATAAATCTCGCCGGTTACCATCGCCAGGACTTTCACTTTGATCTCCTGGTTCGCATGCGATCAAGGCAATACACCACAACCACCAACCAGGCGGACTGATCATGGAAAAACTCGCACTTTTCGCCTACGCCCTCTATCTGGCCATCATTGCCATCGGCGGCTTCGTGGCCGTGACCAATACAAACCTGGTCCGGGCCCTGGTCGGTCTGGTGACAGCCATGTTCGGGGTCGCAGGCATGTACTTCCTGCTGAACGCCCCTTTCGTCGGCCTTATGCAACTGCTCATCTACGTCGGCGCCATCAGCGTTCTCATCTTCTTCGCCATCATGCTCACCCGGCCTCCCGCTGGGGGCGAGGAGCAGACACCTTCCACGCGCAGGCCGATGGCCGTCCTCGCCGCGGCCGCACCCGTGGCGCTCCTGGGCGTCATTTGTTTCAAAGCCTTCAAGCAGACCGTGCCCGTGCCCGACGAAACCGGCATAACGGAACTGGGTATGGGCCTGCTGGGCACCTACGGCCTGGCTTTTGAACTTATTTCCGTGGTGCTGCTGGTGGCCATGGCCGGCGCGGTGCTGCTAGGATTCAAACGACGGGAGGAAGCATGAGCTCACTCTTTCTCTTTCATCTGGCGGGGCTCGTGCTGCTTGGATTGGGTTTTTTCGGTCTGGTCCAACGCAAAACCCTCGTGGGCATGCTCATCAGCGTTGAACTGCTCCTGAATGGCGCGGGCCTTTCCATCGTCGCCTCGGCCAAACTGACCGCGGCGGACGATGTTCTCGGACAGCTCTCCTCGCTTTTGATCATGGGACTGGCCGCCGCCGAGGCGACCCTTGTTCTGGCCATCATCCTGGTTGTCCTGCGGCGCTTCGGCTCCGTGGAAACCGATACCATCTCAACGCTGAGGGACTAAATGGAAACCGCAATACTCCTTCTCCCCCTCATCATCACCGGCCTGGCCCCCCTGGGCATCTGGTGGTTCCGTAAAACACCCAATGCCCGTGAAGGCGTGTCCTTCGTCGCCGCGGCCCTGACCTTCCTCTTCATGCTCTGGATAACCCCCGGGGTACTCGGCGGTGAGATCAACACGTACACATTGTTCACCATCCTGCCCGGCATCACCGTAAAAATCTGCGCCGACGGCCTGACCATGATCTTCGGGATCGTGGCCAGCTTCCTGTGGTTCCTCGCCACGAGCTACAACGTCGGTTACATGCGGGGTCTGAATGAACACGCCCAGACCCGCTATTACTTCTGCTTCGCCATCGCCATCTTCGGGGCCGTGGGCGTGGCCATGAGCGCGAACATTTTCACGCTCTACCTGTTCTACGAGATCATCTCCATCTTCACGTACCCGCTGGTCGCGCATCATCAGGATGAAGAAGGATTCAGCGGCGCGCGCAAGTACATGGTCTACCTCATGGGTACTTCGAAGCTCTTCCTGCTTCCGGCCATGGTCCTGACCTACGTGCTCTGCGGCACCCTCGACTTCCAGCTCGGCGACGTGGTTCACGGCATCTTCCCCGCCGACGCCGATCCCTTCATGGTGCAGTTGACCTATGTGCTCTATATCGCCGGTCTGGCCAAAGCGGCGCTGATGCCCTTTCACAACTGGCTGCCCTCGGCCATGGTCGCGCCCACTCCGGTTTCGGCCCTGCTGCATGCGGTTGCCGTGGTCAAGGCGGGCGTGTTCTCGGTCAGCCGGATCATCCTGTCCGGATTCGGCCTGGAAACCATGAACAACCTGAACCTGGGCATTCCCACGGCCTATCTGGCCGCCTTCACCATCGTGGTGGCTTCCATCATCGCCCTGACCAAGGACGACCTCAAGGCCAGACTGGCCTATTCCACGGTCAGCCAGCTCTCCTACGTGATCATCGGCGTGACCATGCTCACGCCCGACGCGGTCACCGGCGGCCTGGCCCACATCGCCCACCATGCCTTTTCCAAGATAACTCTCTTCTTCGCGGCCGGAGCCATCTACGTGGCCACCCACAACAAGAAGATCAGCCTCATGGGAGGGTTCGGGCGCAAGATGCCCATCACCTTCACCATGTTCTCCCTGGCCGCCCTCTCCATGATCGGCATGCCGCCGGTCTGCGGGTTCGTCTCCAAATGGTATCTGATCAACGGGGCGATGCAGGCCCACCAGATAATCATTCTCTGCGCGCTCCTCGGCAGCACGATCCTCAATGCCGGATACTTCACACCAATCATCTACAGGGCTTTTTTCATGGCCCCCGACCCGACTGTGGACTATGACCACTACTCCGAAGCCCCCATGACCATGGTCATACCCCTGACCATCACGGCCTGCATCAGCGTGCTTCTGGGCTTCTATCCGCAACTCTTCTTCGGTTTCATCAACATTTTCACGGGATTTCGAGGGTAGCCATGGAAACAAGCACGCTTGGCGAACTTCTGGGCAAGGCCCGTCAAAACCTCGGCTTCTGGAAAAAGGTCATGTACGCCATCATGATCCTTCTCGTAGGCCTGAACGTCCTCATTTATCCCCATCACCCCCATTTTCAGGGCGAAGGAACGCCTGGTTATTGGGCTGTTTTCGCCCTGATCGCCACGGTGCTCATGGTGCGCATCTGCAAAGGTGCGGCCCACACCATTCTGGGCAAAAAGGAGGGCTACTATGACCGCTAGTTTCCTGCATCCTTCGATTCCATTCCTGCTGGCGGCGCTGCTCATTCCGTTCATCAGAACGGACAAATACCGCTGGCTTCTCCCCCTTCCGGCCCTGGTGGCCGTGGGCTCGGTCCTGACCATGTCGAACGGCGTGCATGGACTGATCAACTATCTCGGCCAGGTCCTGACCACGGGCCGGGTCGACACACTGTCCATCGTCTTTGCCCATGTCTTCGCCATCCAGGCGGTCATCGGCTTCATCTACGCCATGCACTTGAAGGACCGCGCCCAGCACGTGTCCGCCAACCTTTACGTGGCCGGCGGCTTCGGCTGCGTTTTTGCCGGGGACTACCTGACCCTGTTCCTCTTTTGGGAACTGATGAGCATCGCCTCGACCATGCTCATCTGGCTGAATCGCGCGCCACGCTCCACGGCCGCGGGATTCCGCTACTTCCTGTTCCACACCCTCGGCGGCCTCCTGCTCCTGGGTGGAATGCTCATCCGCTACAAGGCCACGGGCAGCTTCGCCTTTGAAGCCATCATCCCGGCTTCGGCCCAATGGTACGACTACCTCATCCTGACCGGATTCTGCGTCAACGCCGCCGTGGTGCCCCTGCACGCATGGCTGCCCGACGCCTACCCCCGGGCGACCATCACCGGCGCGGTCTTCATGTCCGCCTACACCACCAAAACGGCCGTGTATGTCCTGCTGCGCGGCTTCTCGGGCTTCGAGGTGCTGGCCATCGGCGGCACCATCATGGCCGTCTACGGCGTCTGCTACGCCACCATCGAAAACAACGCCCGGCGCATCCTGTCCTACCACATCGTCTCCCAGGTCGGGTACATGGTCGCCGGCATCGGCATCGCCTCCCAGCTGACCTTGAATGGCGCCTGCGCCCATGCCTACGCGCATATCATCTACAAAGGCCTGCTGTTCATGACCACGGGCGCGATCCTTTACGCCACGGGCACGGCCAAGCTGTCGGAACTCGGTGGTCTGGTCCGCCGGTTGCCGTGGGTCTTTGTGCTGTACATGATCGCGGCCGTGTCCATCTCGGGCATGCCGCTCTTCTCGGGCTTCGTGTCCAAGACCATGATCATCGCCGGGGCCGCCGAGTCGCACCGCACCTGGCTGGCTTTGGGGTTGGAACTGGCCTCCATCGGAACCTTCCTGTCCGTCGGGCTGAAGCTTCCCTACTTCGCCTTTTACGCCAAACCAGACGACATGGCCCGGCCCATCACCCCGATACCCGCCAACATGTACGTGGCCATGGGCATGGGCGCGGCATTGTGCTTCATCATCGGCATCCAGCCAGGCCTCCTGTATTCGCTCTTGCCCTTTGAAGCCGACTATGTGCCCTACACCCCGTGGCATGTGCTGCAAATCTCCATTCTGCTCGGCTTCACGGGCCTCGGCTTCGCGCTCATGGTCCCCCGGCTCACCCCGGCGGCCAAGCAAAATCTGGACTTCGAGTTCTTCTACATCTGGATCGGCCGGCTTTTCCTGATCATCTGCCACTACCCGTTCGCCCTCGTCGATGCGTGGTGGAGCGAGATCTACCGCAGGGTCGGCATGGCTGGTCTTCTGGAACGGGCCAAGGAAGCCAATCATTTTGATTGGCACATCATCGATGGCATTCTGGACGGAAGCGCCTTGGGCGTGCGCGGCATTGGCCGTCGCACGGCTTCAACGGTCAACGGCAAGCTTCAGGACTATATTGGCGGCGCGGTGATTCTGGCATTTGGCATCAGTGCCGTGGTGATGCTTTTCACCCTGCTTCGCTAACTTCGAACCAAGGACAGGTATTATGACTGCATCATCCTTTCCGGTCTTGAGCGCGCTCATCTTCTTCCCCCTGGGCGCGACCGCGGCCCTTCTGGCGGTGAAGAATGTCGATCTCATCCGCAAGCTGACTCTGGTCGCGGGCATTATCGAAATCGCGCTGGCTCTGCCGCTGCTGGGCTTCGACCTCTCCTCGGGCGCCTTCCAGTTCGTCGAGAAGGCGGCCTGGGTGCCCCAATGGGGCCTGACCTATTCTCTCGGCGTGGACGGCATCAGCCTGCTCATGGTCCTCTTGACCGTGGCGCTGCTGCCCCTGTGCGTCCTCTGCTCGTGGAACTACATCTCCAAACGGATCAAAGAATTCCATATCGTTCTCTTGCTCATGACTTCGGCCTGTGTCGGCGTTTTCGTAGCGCTTGACTTCGTGCTCTTCTACCTCTTCTGGGAAGCCATGCTCGTGCCCATGTACCTGCTCATCGCGGTCTGGGGCGGACCGAACAAGCGCTACGCATCCATCAAGTTCTTCCTCTACACGCTGGCCGGTTCCACCCTGCTTCTGGTGGCCATCATCGCCTTCTACGTCGCGGGCGGAACATTCTTTATCCCGGAACTGATGACCAAGACCTTCAGCCCTGAATTGCAATTCTGGACCTTTTTGGCCATGGCCCTGGCCTTTGCCATCAAGTGCCCCATGTTCCCCTTCCACACATGGCTTCCGGCAGCGCACGTGGAAGCGCCCACAGCCGGCTCCGTGCTGCTGGCCTCGGTGCTCCTCAAGATGGGCACCTACGGATTCCTGCGCTTTTGCATACCGCTGGCTCCGAACGCCTGCGTAACCTTCGCTCCGCTCATGATCGCGCTGTCCATCGCCTCCATTCTCTATGGCGGCGTCATCGCTTTGGGTCAAAAGGACATGAAAAAGCTCATCGCCTACTCCTCCGTGGGTCACATGGGCTTTGTCACCCTGGGCATCTTCCTCTTCAGCCAACGCGGCGTGGAAGGAGCCATCATGCAGATGCTCAACCACGGCATCACCACCGGCGGACTGTTCATGCTCGTGGGCGCCGCCTA
>CAXNFJ010000076.1:0-7602 GCA_964201165.1 Desulfomicrobium sp. | reverse complement strand
GTGACCCAGCTGCGTGAACAGCTGCGCGAGCGGACCCTGCCCGTGCCCATGCTCGGCGCGGCCGGGTGCATGGTGGAACTCAAGCGGACCATCGCGCAGGTCGCGCCTTCGGACGTGACCGTGCTCATCCTCGGTGAGACCGGCACCGGCAAGGAGGTGGCGGCGCGCATGGTCCATCTGTTCAGCCGTCGCTCCGAAGCCCGGTTCCTGGCCATCAACTGCGGAGCCTTCAACGAGGAGCTGCTGGAGAGCGAGCTTTTCGGGCACGAACAGGGCGCTTTTTCAGGGGCCGCGCGGCAAAAGAAGGGGCTGTTCGAGGCCGCCGAGGGCGGGACGCTCTTTCTGGACGAAGTGGGTGAAATGTCCTTGGCCATGCAGGTCAAGTTGCTGCGCGCCGTGCAGGAGCGGAGCATACGTCGCGTGGGGGGTACATCGGACATCGCCGTGGACGTGCGCCTTGTGGCCGCGACCAACAAGAATCTCAAAACCGAGGTCGAGGCCGGCCGTTTTCGTCAGGACCTGTATTTTCGCCTCAATGTCCTGGTGCTGAACATGCCGCCGCTGGCGCAGCGACTTGAGGATCTGCCGCTTTTGGCCCGCTACTTCGCGGAAAAGGCGGGGCGTGAAACGGGTCGCCTTGCGCCTGGCATCTCCGATGCGGTGCTGGAAATTTTGGGTCGTTACGCCTTTCCGGGCAATGTCCGTGAATTGCAGAACATCATCGAACGGGCGGTGGTCTTTTGCAACGGAGACGAGATCCGGCCTGTCCATCTTCCTCCGGAGCTGGTCGAGTCCACGCTGCATGTGGCCCGGGCCGGAGACCGTCAGCCCATGACCCTGGAACAATGCGAGCGGGAGCAGATCGAGTGGACCTTGGAATATGCGGCGGACAATCGCACGCTGGCCTCCAGGCTGCTGGGTATCGACCGGGCGTCCTTGTGGCGCAAGATGAAGCGTCACGGACTGTGAAAGGAGATGACGTGATGAACCCGAACTGTGACTGCGCCGGATTTTGCCGGGACTGCGGCCTTGAGCACTCCCTCCCTGCGGGACCGGCCCTGCCCCTTGCCCAGGAGCTGATGGTCGCCCTGGAGCTGTGGGGCAGTATCGGTCTGGGGGAGGGCAATGATCCCCGGCTGTCTCTGGATCCTCTTTTCGGCTCGGCCCGGGGCCAGATGTTCGGGGTGATGGTTTGCCGGAGCGCGGCCGGAAAGATCGCGGTGCTCAAGGCCTTTTCCGGACAATACAACGGAATCTGGGACGTGCCGGGATGGGTTCCTCCCATTCTTGATCCTGCCGACTTTTCCCGGGTGATCGAAGTTGACGAGCCGCGCATCAAGACCCTGACACAGGGTATGCAGGGGCTGGGAGTGGATGATCCGCGGCGTCTGGCGTGGCTCGGCGAACGGCGTGAACTGTCCCGGAATCTGATGGCGCGCATTTTTGATCTCTACACGCTGACCAATTTTCGAGGTCGGACCAGGGCGCTTTCCGACGTATACTTGGGAGAAGCCATGCCCACGGGCACGGCGGAGTGCTGCGCTCCCAAGCTGTTGCATCATGCCGCCGTGCACGGCATGACCCCGCTGGGACTCGCGGAATTCTATTTCGGCCGTGAGAACCGCTCCGCCACCCGCCGGCACGGGCAGTTTTTCGCTCCCTGCGCGGAAAAATGCCGCCCCATTCTCGGGTTCATGCTGTGCGGGTTGGATGGTGGCGTGGACGGGTGAACACTTTTTGGTAATCAAGCCGATCCAAGGCTGATCTCGAATTATCGGGCGGTCGTCACGCTCCCGCTCTTGCTTGTCCGCCGCTCTTGCGGCACTCTTTTGCTATGTTCCATCCTTCCCCGGCCACCGCCGTCATTTATCGCCGCATCCTCAAGGTCTCCATGCCCCTGGTCCTCAGCCTGGGTGCGACCACGATCATGGAGTTCACGGACCGCCTCTTCCTGGCCCGCTATTCCCTCGACGCCATCGCCGCGGCCACGCCCGCCGGGATCATGGCTCTTCTGGCCATGACCATTTTCGTGGGCACCACGAGCTATGTGTCCGTGTTCGTGGCCCAGTACACGGGGCAGGGGCGGCCCGAGATGGTCGGCAGGGCGGTCTGGCAGGGCATCTACGTGGCCCTGCTCGGAACCGTGGTGCTCGGAGGGCTCGCTTTTTGCGCCGAAGACATTTTTGCCCTGGCCGGACATTCCGAAGAGATCCAGGGGCTTGAATCCGTCTATTTCCGGACCCTGTGCCTGGGGGCGGGGATTCATCTCGTCGGGGGAGCCTTTGGCGGATTTTTTACCGGCCTGGGCCGCACAAGGGTGGTCATGATCGCTAACGTGGCGGGCATGCTGATCAACATTCCTCTCGATTATTGCCTGATCAACGGCATCGGACCGTTTCCGGAGCTCGGGATTCTGGGCGCGGGCCTGGCCACGGTCATGGGCTGGGGCTTGATCACCATTATTTTGTGGGCGGCCATGCTGCGCAGCGAGCATGCCCGTTTCCGCCTGGGCACGGACCGGCGGTTGCGGCTTGACCTGTGGCTGCGCCTGATGCGCTATGGCCTGCCGAGCGGGATGGAGTTTTTTCTCGATATCTTCGCCTTCACGGTGTTCATTTTCGTGGTCGGCAGGCTGGGGACCATGGAGCTGGCGGCGACCAACATCGCCCTCAATATCAACGCCCTGGCCTTTATGCCCCTGGTTGGGTTCGCCCTGGGCACGAGCACCCTGGTCGGGCAGGCCATGGGCGCGGGCAGGCCGGACGATGTGCCCGTCGTCGTGCGGGCCAGCCTCGTGCTGACCTTTGTCTATCTGGCGGTCATGTCGGCGGTGTTCCTGTTCGCCCCGGAGCCTGTGCTCCACCTGTTCCAGCCCAGGGACATGGATCCGGCGGCTTTCGACGCGGTGGTCGGCATGGGCCGGACCCTGCTCATGATCGTGGTCGTCTACCTGTTCTTCGACGGGGTCAGTTTCATCCTCTACGGGGCTTTGAAAGGGGCGGGGGATACGTTTTTCGTCATGACCTCACGCTTCGTCCTGGTCATCGTGGTCATGATCCTGCCGCTTGTGATCGGAGTGCGTCTGGGATTCGGGCTGTATTATTTCTGGGCCGTGAGCTGTTCGTTCCTGGTGGTTCTCTCCGTGGTCGCCTTCTGGCGCTACCGCCAGGGAAAATGGCGCGGCATGCTGGTCGTGGAAAAAATGCCGCCCGGATGAGTCCGGGCGGCATTTTTGCGGGATGAGTCTGCCCGGCGTGAATCACATCTTGAAACGCGTGACCAGCTCCTGCAGCGTGCCTGCCAGATCGTGCAGGGTGCGAACCTGATCCTCGACCTTGTGACTGCTGGAATCGATCTGCTGAATCGCCGCGTTGATGCCCACGATCTCCTGCGTGATTCCACCCGCGACGCCTGATGTCTGGCCGACATTTTCCGTGATTTCCTGAACACCTTGAGATGCTTGAGAAACGTTGGCGGCGATTTCCCTGGTCGTCACGGACTGCTCTTCCACTGCGGCCGCAATGGTGGAGACCATGCCGGCCACGTCCCGGATGACCGTGGTGATTTTCGCGATGTCGTTCACGGAGATGATGGTGCTTTCCTGAATGGCCGCGATGCGGTTGCGGATGTCGTGGGCCGCTCCCGATGCCTGTGTCGCCAGTTGCTTGATCTCGCTTGCGACAACGGCGAATCCCTTGCCCGCATCGCCGGCCCGGGCGGCCTCGATGGTGGCGTTGAGGGCCAGCAGGTTGGTCTGGTCGGCGATCTCGTTGATGCTTTCGGTCACCCTGTCGATCTGTTTGGCCGCATCGCCCAAGTTCTTTATTCTGTCGGAGGTCAACTCGACCTGGGCCTGCGCGGATTCTGTCATGGACCGTGCGTGCTCGGCGTTGCTTGCGATTTCCATGATGGTGGAGGACATCTCCTCGGCTGCCGCGGCCACCATCCCAAGATTCGCGGAGGCCTGCTCCACCGCGGCGGCCATGGAGTTCATGGTTGCGCTCATTTCTTCGGCGGACGTGGCGGCCGAGGCCGATCGATGCGAGGTTTCCGAAGTCGCGCTTTTCAGTTCCGTGGAGACGCTGGCGAGATCCCGTGACGATTGGGCCAGGGCGTGGATGCTTTGCGACGTATCCCGCAGCATTCCTCCCACTGAGGAAACCATGGAATTGAGTCCCTTGGCCAGGATTCCGGTCTCGTTTTGCTGGTTGATGTCGAGCGTGGCGCTGAAGTCGCCTTTGGCCAGGCCCTGCGCGAAGGTCACGCCCTGCTGGATGGGCTTGACGATACCGGCCGTGATCCCGAGCGCGAGCAAAACAATGATCGGGATGGACACGGCCGCAATGGCGGCCGTGGTCAGACGCAGGCTGTGCACGGCGGCCAGGGCCTCGGATGCCTCGATCTCGGCGATGAGCACCCACGAAAGGCCCGGGATGCTCAGTGGCGCGAAAGCGGAGAGTACGGATTTGCCTCGGTGATTGGTGATGATATGTTCGCCGCGCTCTCCGGCCAGGCCCTTGATGGACGACGGGCTGTCCACGTTCCCGTTTTCCGGGTCGGCAAAAGACGCTGCAAGGCTGCGGTGCTCGGGATCAAGGATCGAATCGGAGCGCATCAATTTGTCCGGTCCGATGAGCATGGTTTCGCCGCTGGCGCCCATGCCGGAACGCTCGGCCATGATGGCGTTGATGGGATCCGAGGAAAGCTGGATCGCAACCACGGCCTGGGTTTCTCCTTCGTGGGTGATGGCCTGCGCGATGAAGGCCGCGGGTTCGTTGTTGCTGGGCGCGTAAGGCGCAAAATCGGCAATGACGGGATGGCCGGTTTTCAGGGCATCGCGCACCGCGGTGCCGAGGCCCGTCCCGGCGTATGGGCCGGTGAGAAGATTGGTTTGGTAATCCGCTTCCCTGGTCGCTGAATAGAAGCAGTACCCGTCCGGGTTGAAAAGAAAGAGATCGTGATATCCAGAGTCGCGGATGAAGTTTTTGTAATATTCCTCGTCAGCCATGGTCATGGGCACAAACATCTCGGCGACGTCCACCTCGGCGACGAGCGCCCAAACCAGATCCCCGATCAGGATCGGGGTCCATGAAGACAGGACACGTTGCCCGTCGGCATTGATGATGACCTTGGTGTTTCTGTCTCCGTCCAGGGCCAGGCGCACCGCCTCGGTGTCCACCGTTCCTGTCTCCGGGTTGGCGAAAGACGCCTTGACGCTGCGCTTCTCGGGATTCTTGAAAGAATTGGAGCGCATGAGTTTGTCGGACCCGACGAGATACGTTTCCCCGGTTTGGCCGAGACCGTCACGTTCGAGCATGATGGCGTTGAGCCGGTCGATGGAGATTTGAATCATGAGCACGCCGATGCGTTTGCCCTTCTCAAAAATGGGACTGGCCACGAAGCCAGCCGGAGCCTCATAGGACGGGAAATAGCGGTCGTAGTCGACGATGGCGAATTCGCCTTGTCCCAGTTCCATGGCCGCCGCGTAGGCTTTTCCGGCGTTGCTGCCCGCGTAGGGACCGGTCGTGAGCGAGGTGGCGAAGTCAAGCTCCTTGAAGACGGAATAGACCACCCGCCCGGTTTCGGCATCAACTAGGAAGATGTCATAGAAGCCGAATGTCGTCAGCTGATTGCGCAGGACGGGATGGATTTTGACGTGCAGGGCCGAATAGCCGGAGGCGTCCTTGGCCTTGGTGAGTTGATGTTTTTGGCCGACCTTGTTGATGTTGTCGCTGATGTATTCGTATTGGAGGGCCACAGTGTCGTCATCGAGACCAGCCAGGATACTCTCCGTGTCCGGGGCGCGTCCCGCTTCTTTCCCGTAGACCGGAGCAAACTGCTCGGTGTAGAATTTGCGGAGGTGTTCGCGCCTGTTCGCCATATCCGCCGGTTGCAAGCCGTTTTCATCCCTGAAGGTTGAAAACGCGGCCTTCATGTCGCGCATGGCGTCGACGACCATGGTGCTCGCGGCCAGGGTGACGACTTGGTTGCGGGTCTCTTCGAAATATCTTTTTATGGAGCTTTCCTTGAGCCTGCGGATGGCGAGGAGTTTTTCGGTCGAACTCTTGGTGATGGCGCTGACGTTGGCCGCCAGGGCATTCGCGTTGGCGCCGGCTGTCCGAAAATAGTCTTCCACCTGATTTTTCTTGATGTCGCGAACGGCGGTGAGCTGATGCATGGCCTGATCCCGGAGGGAGGAGGACGCCTTGTCGAGACTCATGAGACCGAGAACGGCAAACGGAAGAATGCCGGTTGCGAGGAACGCAACCAATAAGACGCGACGAATGGAAATATTATTGAGCCGCATGACAGGCCTCCTGACAGTGTGAATTCCTGCGCCCTACAGAAAATGTCGGACAGGGTAAAGGAAGCTTCTTCGCTTCCAGCCCGTTGTTTCCGCCCGTCTGCATCTCCATTGCCGCGTAAGCTTGCGGAACCATTTTTTTTATATTCTGGATTTTTTTTGGGTCGGAAGGACGCTTTATGTGGAAGCGTGCCTTTGGTGAGCGTCGATTTCAGCTCGGGCATGACCGGTATGCGCCGAAAATGTCGCGTGCGGGATGGGCGCGGATGTGTGCAGTGACCATGTCCGGCGATTGCCCAGGCCATGATGCGCCCCGGAAGCGGAATGGCCTGGGCGTGTGACATTCTTTGCATGGCGGACCGTGTCATTCTCGCGACAAATGAGCGGCAGCGAGGTGACAACGGAGTTGAGAGAGTTCAGGCCTGCTGTTACAGGAACTTCATGGTGCTGTCACAATGCTGTCACATGCGCGCTGTAGCAGAAGCAGGGCTCGAAAGGGGCCGTGTTCTGGTCGGAGGGTTTTTTCGTCAACAAGGGGGATGCATGGCTCACAAGATTGTCGTCATCGAAGACGAACCGGACATCGCGAATCTGCTGGCCTTTCATCTCAAGTCGGGCGGGTATGACTGTTTCGTGGCCCGTGACGGGAAAAAAGGGCTGCAAATAATCCAGACCGAACGACCGGACCTCGTCCTGCTGGATCTCATGCTGCCCGGCATGAGCGGCACCGACGTGTGCAAAGCCGTCAAGGGCAGCGCGGACTTAGCCCACGTACCGATCATCATGCTCACGGCCCGGGGGGACGAGGTCGATCGGATTCTGGGCTTCGAGCTTGGCGCCGACGATTATGTCATCAAACCGTTCAGCCCGCGGGAGCTGATGCTGCGTATCAAGACGGTCCTGCGCCGCAACGCGAACAGCCTGCCCAAGGTCTCCCACTGGCAGCGCGAGGGTCTGGTGGCCGATTTCGCGGCCTACAGCCTTTTGGTGGACGGGGTGGACGCGCATCTCACGCCCACGGAATTCAATCTGTTTGGCGAGTTCGTGCGCAACGAGGGCAAGGTCCTGTCTCGGGAGCAGCTCCTGAGCAACGCCTGGGGCTACGAGTTTGAAGGCTATTCGCGCACCGTGGACACCCATGTGCGGCGTTTGCGCAAGAAACTCGGCAGCTATGCCGACTGGCTGGAAACGGTCCGCGGCATTGGGTATCGCATGCAACGTGAAAATCAGGTCGACTAGGGCGGGACATGACCACACCGACAATCTCCTTACGGCTGAGGCTGCTGCTGGCCTTCGGG
>CAXNFJ010000075.1:0-7741 GCA_964201165.1 Desulfomicrobium sp. | reverse complement strand
CCTGCCCGATCTGCGGCAAACCGGCGCGGATCACGGGCAGGTGAGCCGTGGCACGCATCTCCTGCGGGTACTGCGGGAGCGATGTTCCGGCCGCCCGGCACAAAGACGCCATCGAGGCATACAAACAAGGACTCTGCAACGGGGATGATGAACCGACATCGGCCCGTTGAATCACCGTTCCCAAACTTCACATCCTAAGGAAACGAACATGAAACGAATCATCCTCCTGGCGGTGCTGTTTTGTGCCGTTGCCGGCTCTGCCCTGGCATCTGCGCCCGAAGCCGCACTCAAGACCCTGACCCTTGGCAACCAGAAATACGCCCTGGAGAAAACTCTGGGGGCGGGCCCCCTGGCCGTTGTCATTGCCGATCCGGCCATTGGCCTGGCTCCGGCGCCTCTTTTCGGCCTGACCGAAGCGCAGCTGAGCGTGACCACGACCGCCGCAGCCTTTGGCCCCGGGACAGAGTTGGCCGTGCAGGACAAGGATCTTGCCGCGCCTCTTGTCCTCGTGCTCGGCCTGGAGGAAGAAGCCGTGTGGGCCGTCTACGCCAACATCCTCAAGGCCTCGCCGGATCTGATCCACGCGGTGCTCAAAGGGCTGGTTTCGGTTCAGGGCGCAATCGTCGATGCGAACACCGGGACTGTCACGATGCTGGGCGCCCATCCCGACCAGCAGGTCATGGTCGGCCGGTATCTGCTCGGCATGCCGCAAAAAGCCGCGCCGGTAACGGTACAAACCGAAAAATCACCAGCATCCGAGACGCACGTTGCCGTCGTTGAAGAAACCGAAGTGCCCGCCGCTCCAGCCGAGGCGGACGCTACGACCGAAAGCCACGCAGCGCCCGCATCCAGCGGCGGCGCAGGTCCTTTGGGCATTATCGCATTCATCGTCGCCCTCGTCGGCGCGGTCATCTTCATGGACAAGACTGTCCTCAAACCCTGAAGACAGCATTTTTTGCCTGCTTCAAACGGCGCGCGCCTTTGCACCCCTCTGATGGCAAGTTCGAAGACATGAATCCTTGAAATACGTGTGCGGCTAGGCTAAGCTTGTGCAACTTTTCCCGAGCACGGTGCGGACACGGGGAAAACGTCGCTTAAAGCCGACTACACCAAACATTAAAAGCAGGGGTTTAGAATGATCATCAAACGTCTTATTCTCATTATTCTGATCGCATTGGCCCCGGTTGGCGCCTTGGCGTCATCCGAAGCAGCCCATCCTGTTAGCCCGGAGATGGGACTTCAGATGCTTACCGAGGGGAACCTGCGCTTTGCCCTGGGCCAGTCGACCCATCCCAACATCAGTTTTTCCCGCCGCCTGTTGACCACGACCGACGGGCAGGCTCCCTATGCCACGGTCATCGCCTGCTCGGATTCCCGGGTACCCGTGGAAATCCTCTTTGATCAGGGCGTGGGCGATCTGTTCGTGATCAAGGTCGCAGGCAACGTGGCCGACACGGACGAACTCGGCTCCGCGGAATACGGCGTGGATCACTTGGGCACTCCCGTGCTGATGGTTCTCGGACATTCCTACTGCGGCGCGGTCACGGCCGTCACCACTGGAGCCGAGGTGCACGGCAGTATTCCGCAGTTGGTGGACAACATCGTTCCCGCCGTGGAAAAAGCCAAGCTCGCCCATCCGAACGCCGAAACCCCCGAACTCATCAGCGCGGCCATCGAAGAAAACATCTGGCAGGCCATCGAAGACATCCTGACCAAAAGCCATGCCATTGCAGGCCGTGCGGCCGAAGGCAAGGTTGTCGTCGTGGGAGCCACGTACGACATCCTGACCGGCAAGGTGAAGATTCTCGGCCAGCACCCCAAACAGACGGAACTTCTGGGAGGAGTCACGCCGCCCGCTCACGCCGCGCCTGCGCATGCCGAGCCGGCCAAGGATGCCCACGCGGACGCAGCCAAACCCGCCCAGGCGGAGAAACACGCCGCACCGGCACCTCATGCGGAAGCCGCCGCTCAAAAGGCCGACGCCCCGGACCACGCCACCGCCGAAGAACCGTCCTCCGGTGGTTTCGGCTTTTTCTCCTTCATCATCTTTATCCTGCTCCTCGTCGGCGCGGTCTTTGTCCTGGACACAAAGATACTCAACCCAAAAGAATAAATGGAAACAAACCCGGCCCAGGCCGGGTTTTTCTTTCCAGGCAACGGATTTTCCCTCCACGAACCGCATCCGAGACGTCGCATCACCATGAACGCATGCCCTGAAATCATCGCCTTGACGCAAGATTTGATCCGCATTCCCTCCATGCACTCGCACCCCGAAGAAATCATGCGCTGCGCGGATTTCGTCCTGCATTGGTGCGCCAGGCACGATCTTGCCGCCCGCAAAATTGACCAGAACGGCATCCCCTCCGTTCTGGTCATGCCGCAGCAGCCAGCCCGGCTGCTGCTCATGACCCATATCGACGTAGTCGATGCGCCACGCGCCATGTTCCAGCCACGCATCGAAGGAGACTGCCTGTTCGGGCGGGGGGCCATCGACGACAAATATGCCGTGGCCCTGTCCCTGATCCTTTTTCGGGATCGCATGCTGGCTCTGCGGAAGGCCGGCAAGAGCCAGGACGACATGGCCCTGGGGCTGCTCATCACCGGCGACGAGGAGACAGGCGGAATAAACGGGGCCGCGCACGCCCTGGGGCAGGTCAAGGCCGAGTATGCCCTGGCCCTGGACGGAGGCAGCCCCGAACGGATCGTGACCCGCGAAAAAGGCATCATCGACATCATGCTGACGGCCACTGGCAAATCGGCCCACGGTGCGCGGCCGTGGCTGGGCATCAATGCCATCGACCTGCTTTTGGAGGACTACACGCGCATCCGCGAGCTTTTCACGGACCTGGGCGGCGATCACTGGCATCGCAGCGTCAACTTCGGAAAAATCCAGGCCGGAGAATCCATCAATCAGGTTCCCCAAAACGCCAAGGGCTGGTTCAATATCCGCTACACGGAAAATGACGACCCCATGGGCATCGTGCAGGAAATCAAGTCCCGGGTGCACAGCGACGTGGAGGTGCTGGCCCTCGAACCGGTCTTTGCCTCCGTCGCGTCGCCCGTGACGCAGCAACTGCTCGACATCGTCCCCGGCTCGGTCCTGACCCGCGAGCACGGGGCGAGCGATGCCCGCTATCTCATGGACCATGGCATCCCGGGCGCCATCTGGGGGGCACAGGGCTTCGGCACCCAGCACAGCCTTGACGAATGCGTGTCCATTCCTTCCATCGCGAGTCTCCACCAATGGCTTTCGAGGCTGATCATAGAACTGGAGTCAATCGAAGTTGCGTGAAGTTCTTGATCTGCACCTTGTTCAATACGTACGTATGGGCTAGTATGTAAAAAAACGTACCCCGTTCGGAGCCTCCATGACTCGACATCTGTGGATTTTCGCCCTGCTCGTTCTGCTGAGCGCGCTCCCTGCCATGGCCGAAGAGCACTTCCTGTCCTGCGGCATCGCCTCCGGATTTCCACCCTATCAGTTTGAACAGGACGGCGAACCCGCCGGATTCGATGTCGACGTGGCAAAAGCGGTCTGCGCCCGGCTTGGGCTGCAAGCCCGTTTTTACCAGGGAGATTGGGACAATGTGCTGAACATGCTGCGCTTCGGACATATCGATGTCATCGTCGGCATGGAGAGCAACACCTTCCGGGGGGACTATTTCGACTTTACCGCGCCCTATGCCAAGCGCCATGATGTGGTCTTCATCCCTGCGCGCAGCACCATCTCCAAAGTGGAAGATCTTTTCGGACGCATCATCACCGGCGACCGGCATTCCTTTGTGGAACTGCGGTGGCAGGAGCAAGGCATTCACGGAAACATCCGCATCATGCAGACCAAAACCAAGGTTGAAGCCATGTCCCTCCTGGCCCAAGGTCAAAGCGTGGCCGCCATCATGCCCCTGGAAGTGGGTCTGTATCTGGCCAAAGAGATGCGCTTCGACGTCAAGGTGCTGATCAACCCGGATCCGGGCTCCGATGTGGCCATCGCGCTCCGCAAGGGTCAGCCCAAGTTGATAAAGAAAATGAATGCAGCGTTGGAAGAGGTCCGCGCCAGCGGCAAATTGGACGCCCTGAAGATCAAATGGTTCAAGGCATCCGAACAGAACGGACGGGAGTAGGGACGACCAGGGAGGTCGCCCCTACTCCCGCACTCAATGAGTCATGCGCCAAACCCTTCGGCATCCCGCGCGTTGATGACCGTGATCTGGTCATTCAATGTCCAGAAATCATACACATAGCCAATCAGAAAAAAGCCGCCGGTCAGCAGATAGAGGATGCCCGTTACCCATTTGCCCATGTACATGCGATGCACGCCCAGGATGCCCAGAAACGTGAGCAGGATCCAGGCCAGGGAATAGTCGATGTGGCCGGGCCTGAACCGGAGGCTGGCCGTGCGGTCCATGGATGGAATAAGAAACAGGTCGACAATCCAGCCGATGAAGAGAAGACCCAGGGTAAAGAAATAGATGGTCCCGGAAATCGGCCGCCCGTAATAAAACCGATGCGCGCCCGTGAATCCGAAGATCCAGAGCAAGTAGCCCATGAAAGTGCTGTGTGTGTTCGTCATTTCCCGTCCGTTCATGAACGCCTCCCATTTTTTTTGAACCATGCAAGCGCCCGTGATGTGCGCAACCCCAACCCCGCATGAACCGGATCGACGTCCAGGGTGTCAACCATGGTCACATCCTTTTGATACCGCAAACATTCCATATAAAAAACCTCCAGCGATGAAAAATTACCGGCATGGCTGAACGTGTCGTGGTACAGGAGGACCGGACAGCGCAGTCGGTCCAGCCCGGCCCAGGGAGAACGCGTCAGCAGGAAGTCCTTCAGCTGCGGGCGAAGGTGAAAGAGAAAACCCATCTCCTCGCTTTGCGCGTACGCCGCCATGTCCGTGACCGGATCAAAGGCGACCACGGCCCGCACGCGATGATCAGCCTGAGCCAGGAGCAAGGCCAGGGTTGCGGCAGGACCTTCCCCGGCGGCCCAGATCCTGTCCGGGTCGACCTGGGGGATCCGGGCAAGGACAAAGTCCAGCACGGACCGGCCGGTCTTCACACCGCCTTGCGCTTCCATATGGCGATCCAACTCCGCCCCGAGATCGTCAAGCGTGGCATTGTCCTCCCACGCCCCGGGCACATCGAAAGCAACGACCCCGACCCCGGCCTGGGCGAACAACTCCATCTGCTCCTTGTCCTCGAGCCCGAGCCGGCCCCCCAGTTTCCAGGCCATGGAGGCCGGAGTCCAGAGCAGACAAGGGATTTGCCCCGCGGTCCGGGGCAGCGCCGACCAGATCCGCAGCATGGTCCCGTTGGTCTGCGCATGCCAGGATTCATGCCACGTAATCCCACCCTCAAACGCCGTGGCATTGCCCAATTCCGGCACGGAAGCCTGCGTACCGCCGATCCCCATCACCTGGACAAGCTTGTCCCGCACGTCCTGGGGCGAAGTCATGTCGCACCCCGCAAGGGCCAGGAGCAGCAACAAAAAAAACTCTCTCATTCTTCCTCCATCCACTACAGAAGAGGGCGCCACGCGCTTTCCGGGTACATAGTTGACCTTTTATTTCCAAAAGGCAATGATCCCGGCAACTCCCACTCACAAGGACACCACCCATGATCAATACACACCGCCTGACGACCACATTTCTGGATCTGGTCCGCATCGACAGCCCCTCCCGGCAGGAAAAAGGCGTGGCCGACCATCTCTGCTCCCTGCTCTCCCCCCGAGGCTACGACATCCATGTCGACAATGCCGGGGCGACCATCGGCGGCGACACGGGCAATGTCATTGTCCGTGTCCCGGCCACCGGCCCCGGCGAGGCCATCGCCTTTTCCGCGCACATGGATTGCGTCCCGCCCTGCCTGGGCGTTACGCCCATACTGGCCGACGGCGCCATCCGCTCCGCCACGAACACGGTCCTGGGCGGGGATGACAAGGCAGGCATCACCGCCATCCTGGAAGCGCTGTTCCATCTGGAAGAGGAAAATATCCCCCACCCGGAACTCTATCTGCTCTTCACCGTGTGCGAGGAAGCCGGCATGTTCGGGGCCAAGCACCTGGATTTTTCCCGGATCAAGGCCCGGGAAGTCGTGGTCCTGGATGCCGGTGGAGACGTGGGCACCATCATCGTCCGCTCGCCGAGCAAGGCCGGGTTGTCCATGACCTTTCACGGCCGCTCGGCCCATGCGGGCATCGAACCCGAAAAAGGGATCAATGCCATACAGATGGCGGCTTTTGCCGTAAGCCGCATGCAGCTTCTGCGCATCGACGAAGAGACCGTGGCCAACCTGGGACGAATCGAGGGCGGCGGGCAGACGAACATCGTTCCGAACTGTATCACGCTGACCGGGGAAGTCCGCTCCCAGACCGGCACCAAACTTCTGGCCCAGATCGAACACATGCGCCAGTGCTGCATCAAGGCCGTGCAGGAATTCGGCGGCAGTTTCGATTTCAGCCATGAAATCACCTACCCGGGCATGAGCGTCCCCGCCGACAGCAGACTCCTGCACCGGGCTCTGCACGCCTGCAACGATCTTGATCTGGTCGCGGCGGTCAAAGGCACAGGCGGGGGCAGCGATGCCAACATCTTCGCCGACCAGGGGCTGTCCTGCATCAACCTGGGCATCGGCATGAACCGGGTCCACACCACGGAAGAATTCATCCGCATCGAGGACATAGAAAAAGCGGCCCACCTGACGGCCGCCCTGATGCGTGCCTGATGCGCGACTGATGCCGCCGCAAACGAAAACGGGCGACCATCTACAGGCCGCCCGTTTTTGTTTGCACCAAGAAAAGCGGATCAGCCCAGCTTACGGACCAACAGCTGATTGACCAGGGCCGGGTTGGCCTTGCCCTTCGACTTTTTCATGACCTGGCCGACAAAAAAACCAGTCAGTTTCTTGTCCCCGCCCTTGTATCGCTCGACCTCGGCCGGATTCTCGGCCACGACCTCATCGACCAGCCCTTCGATGGCGGAGGTATCGGAAATCTGCACCAGCCCCTTGGCCTTGACATGGGCCTCGGGATCACCGCCTGTCTCGAAAAGCTCCTTGCACACGCTCTTGGCCATGCTGCCGCTGATCATTCCGTCATCGACCAGCTTGACCAGGCGGGCCAGGTCCTCGGGCCGGACCTTGCACGCCGCCAGGGCCGCGCCCCGGTCATTGAGTTCGCGCATGATCTCGCCCATGATCCAGTTCGATATCTTTTTCGGCTCATTGTAGGTGACAAGCGCGGTCTCGAAATAATCGGCCACTTCCTTTTCGGCGGTCAGGACCAGGGCATCGTATTCGGGCAGCCCAAGTCCGTCCTGAAACCGGCGGCAACGCGCCTCGGGCAATTCAGGCAGTTCAGCCGCCCATTTCACCAGCCACTCGTCCTCGATGATGAGCGGCAACAGGTCCGGGTCCGGAAAATAGCGATAGTCATGCGCCTCTTCCTTGCCGCGCATGGACCGGGTCACGCCTTTGGCCGCATCGAAAAGGCGGGTTTCCTGGATGACGCTTTCCCCGTCCTCGACCAGATCGATCTGTCGCTGAACCTCATAATCGATGGCCCGCTGGATGTTGCGGAACGAGTTCATGTTCTTGAGCTCCGCGCGGGTGCCGAGCTCCTCCTGGCCGCGGGGGCGAATGGACACGTTGGCGTCACAGCGAAAGCTGCCCTCTTCCAGGTTTCCGTCGCAGATGCCAAGATACACCAGGATGGCGCGCAGGCTCTTCAAGTAGGCCACGGC
>CAXNFJ010000074.1:0-7791 GCA_964201165.1 Desulfomicrobium sp. | reverse complement strand
TCAATACCGTGGCCTCATTCTGCCGGACCGCCCCGGGGCAGGCCCGGGAGCTGATTCTCGATCTGGCCAAGTATTTGCGCCGCAATCTGGACAGTAGGGATCTCATCCCCCTGGTCGACGAACTGGAACAAATCCGCTCCTATCTGGCCATCGAGCAGGCCCGGTTCGGCGACCGTATCCGGGCCGACATCGTGGCCGGAGCGGATGTCGAGTCCTGCCCGGTGCCGCCGCTCCTCATTCAACCGCTGGTCGAAAACAGCGTCCGTCATGGCATCCTGAACCGTCCCGAAGGCGGTTTGGTGCGGGTGGGGGCGGTGCGGGAAGGGGAGTGTCTGCGGGTCACGGTGGAAGATGACGGAGTAGGCATGGACGATGCGATACGCGACGATATTTTGGGTCCGGCTCCGGTGGACTGCAGCATCGGCGGGATCGGGGCGCGCAATTGCAACCAGCGTCTGGTGCAACTCTATGGGCTGGACTATGCCTTGGTCATAGTCAGCCGCCCGGAACAGGGCACGCGCATCTCATTTCGCATTCCCTTGTCGGCGCCTGCCTGATCCGCGAGGTGTATTCTTCCCGCGTTTTGAGCCCCGTCTTTTGTCATTTCGGCCGTCAAAAATGCATTTTTGTGCGGTCAGTCTTGCGCCTCGTTCCGCATTTGTGATCATGAGCTTGCCATGATGGAGGAGGGCCGGATTTACGGCCCGTGACCGCAAACAAGGGAGGATGTAATGAATGCGTTGACGCTGGTTTTCGTCTCGCTGGGTGTTTTCGCCATAGCGTACCGTTTTTACGGGCTGTTTATCGCCGATAAGGTGCTTGAACTCAAACAGGAGCGCACTACGCCCGCCATCAAATATGCCGATGGCCAGGACTATGTGGAGACCAACAGATTTGTGCTCTTTGGACACCATTTTGCCGCAATCGCCGCCGCCGGACCACTTTTGGGACCGGTGCTGGCCGCTCAGTTCGGGTATCTGCCCGGAGCCCTGTGGATAATCATCGGTTGCGTGCTTGGAGGGGCCGTGCACGACATGGTGGTCCTCTTCTGCTCCGTGCGTCACAAGGGCCGCAGCTTGGCCCGCATCGCCGAAACAGAAATCGGCGCCGGAACCGGCCGGGTTGCCTCATGGGCCATCCTGTTCATCCTCATCCTGACACTGGCCGGTCTGTCCATTGCCTGTGTCAACGCCATGGCCGAGAGCGTCTGGGGCACCTTCACCGTATTCGCCACGATCCCGATTGCGTTGCTCATGGGCGTATACCTGCATGTCTGGCGGCATAACGATGTCGCCGGTGCAAGCCTCATCGGCGTGGTCCTCCTGGTGGCGGCCGTGCTGGCCGGCCCTTACGTGGTGCAGTCGCCCACGCTGTCCAGCTTCTTCACCCTGACCAAGAAGGACTTGTCCCTTTTCATTCCGGTTTACGGGTTTGCGGCCTCCGTTCTGCCGGTATGGCTGCTCCTGTGTCCGCGCGACTATCTGTCGACCTATCTCAAGATCGGCACCGTGGTCATGCTCGCTGGCGGTATCTTCTTCGTGCAGCCGGTCCTGCTCATGGAGCCCATCACAAAGTTCGTGTCCGGTGGTGGCCCCATTATTCCCGGGCCGGTCTTCCCATTCATCTTCATCACCATCGCTTGCGGCGCCATTTCCGGATTTCACGCCATCATCGGCACGGGCACCACGCCCAAGATGATCGGCAACGAGCGTGATGTGCTTTTTGTCGGTTACGGTGCCATGTTGGTCGAAGGATTCGTGGCCATAATGGCTCTCATCGCCGCCTGCGTGTTGGTGCCCGGCGATTATTTCGCGATCAATGCCAAGCCGGAAGTGTTCGCTACTCTGGGCATGAGCATGCAGAACCTGCCCGATCTGGCCGCCGCGGTTCAGGAAAACGTGCAGGGCCGTCCCGGCGGCGCGGTGTCTCTGGCCGTGGGCATGGCTTACATCTTCTCCTCCATCCCGTTCATGAAGCATCTGATGGGCTATTGGTACCATTTCGCCATCATGTTCGAAGCCGTCTTCATCCTGACCGCCGTCGACACGGGCACCCGCGTGGGCCGCTTCTTCCTGCAGGAGATGATCGGCGAGTTCATCCCCAAGTTCAACGAAAAGCGCTGGTGGCCGGGCATCATCATCACCAGTTCCATTTTTACGGTATCGTGGGGCTATCTGGTCTACACCGGCGACATCTCCACCATCTGGCCGCTTTTCGGCATGAGCAATCAGCTCCTGGCCTCCTGCGGCTTGATCATTTCGACGACCATGCTCATCCGGCTCAACAAGGCGAAGTATGTCTGGATGACAGCCGTTCCCGGCATCTTCATGGCCGTGGTGACCATGTACGCGGGCTATCTGAACGTGTTCCAGAACTATCTTCCCAAGGGCAACTACCTGCTGGCCGGCTTGGGCTTGATCATCATGGTGCTTATGCTCATCGTTTTTGCCAGCGCTTTCCGCCGCTGGGCCGAACTGTTGAAGGTCACAAAGCCGACCAAGGACGAATATGGAGAGGCTGTTTTGGCCTTGGCCGAGGAGTGAGTGTTTTCGCGTGTTGCATTGAGTGCTTAAAAACAGAAGGGCGGCCCAAGGGTCGCCCTTCTTCTGTCATGGTCTCGACGGAGTCGACGTGATCGATTCGGGTTCGTCAAAGGGTGCAGTCCTGTCTGATCTTGAGCGCGCAGCGAGGCCCTCGAACACGCGTCCGGGAAATCGGGCATCATTTTCCGGCCAGCTGCCCGAGCCGCCTCATGGCCTTGCACACCGGAGCGTCCATGATCAGTCCGCAATTCAGGCGAACGAACCGCTCGAACCGATCCGTCATCCCGAAGAGCATGCCCGGCGAGATTCCAATGCCTTCGGCCGCGGCCCGGTGAAACAGGGTGGTGCCCGTGGCCGCGTCCTCGGGCAACTCCACCCAGAGCATGAACCCGCCTCGTGGAGAGGTGGCCTTCGTGCCGGATGGAAAATGTCGGGCCACGGCATCCCGCATGGTCTCGACCTGTTCCCGGAGAGCCCGGTTCAGTCGGATCAAATGCTTCTCGTAGAGGCCTTTGTCCAGATAATCGGCGACGGCCAGCTCCGTCGGGGTGACGCCAGCCAGGGAGGTCATGGCCTTGAGTTCCAGAATGGAGGGCCCCAGATCCTTGCCCGGCAGTATGTATCCGGTGCGATATCCCGGAGCCATGGCCTTGGAAAAGGAGGAAACCAGCGTGACCTGCCCGATTTGGTCAAAGGCCTTGCACGCGTTCGGGCGTGGACCCTGGAAGGTGATGTCACCGTACACGTCGTCCTCGATGAGCGGGATTCCCCTTTTGCCCATCAGCTCCACGAGGCTTCGCTTGACGTCATCGGGCATGAGGCTCGCATCGGGATTGTTCCAGGTCGGGGCCAGGATGCAGGCCGCGACGCGGAAGCGATCCAGGGTCTGAGCCAGGTCCGCCGGATCGATGCCGCGCTCCGGATGGGAAGGGATCTCCACTACGCGTAAACCCAGGATCTCGATCATCTGCAGGAAAAAATGGTAGGTCGGGGTGGCGATGAGCACCGTGTCGCCCGGACGGGTCAAGGCTCGCAGGGACAGGGCCAGTCCCTCTGTGGCCCCGCACACGCTGATCAGTTCTTCGGGCGCGGCGCTGACACCGGCCATGGCCAGACGCCGGGCGATCTGGCGGCGCAGTTCCGGGCATCCGGCCACGGGCCCGTAGTTAGCCGCGCGTCCGGCCTGCCGCCTTACGCTGGCGGCCAGAATCCGAGCCAGTTCCGTGGCCGGGAGCAGGCGCTCATCCACATGGGCCAAGCCGAGGGGAATGATGTCGTCGCGTCCCATGGACTCCATGACCCGGCGTACCAGGTCGCCCCGCTGCACAGTGCGCACGACGGGCGGTTCGAGTGGTGGCATGCCGGCCCGAGGCAGCAAGGCGGGCTGGCGGCGCACGAAATAGCCCGATCTGGGCCGGGCTTCCAGAATGCCGCGCTGTTCCAGCACAGCATACGCCTGGCTGACCGTGGTCAGTGACATGCACATTGTTTGTGACATTTCGCGCAGCGAAGGTGTCCTGGCACCCGGGGGCAGGGTCCCGGACTCGATCAGGTTCAGGAGCCTGTGCTCAACTGTTTTATAACGAAATTCTTGTGTCTGGCCTCTGTATCCAGCCATTTTTTCCTCAACTGTCATGGTTGAAATAGCAGAATCTGTATCTGTTATCATGACAGGTCCGCAGGCAATGTCCAGCTCATTCACACTATCAATTACAGGGAGCCGGCCCACAGCCTCTCCCTGTCACGGAGCATGCATGCAGCATCATATGTCCGGTCGTCACATCCTGCTGGCCTTCGCGGTAGTTCTGGTCTGGGCTCTCAATTTCCTGGTCATCCGCATTGGGCTTCAGGATCTGCCACCACTGTTTTTCGCCGGCCTGCGTTTCACTATCACCGCCTTGCCGGCTGTTTTTTTCGTCGGCCGCCAGGGGATTTCTTGGCGGCTTATTCTGGGTTCCGGATCTTGCATCGGCGTGGGCTATTTTTCCCTGCTTTTTGTGGGCATGAAGTTGGGTATGCCTCCGGGATTCGCGGCCTTGGTATCTCAAGGCCAGGTGGTCTTCACGGTCTTTTTTGCCATGGCCCTGCTGCGTGAGCTTCCTTCACCGTTGCAGGCGGTGGGAATCTTTGTGGCCTTGACGGGACTGATGCTGGCCGGTTTGGAGCGAATGGGGGCGATTGATCCTTTGGGACTCGTCCTGGTGGTGTTGGCAGCGCTGTTCTGGGGACTGGGCAACGTGGCCATCAAGCGTCTGGGCCGGGGTATGCAGGTGGACGGGTTCCGCCTGGTGCTGTGGATGTCGCTGGTCCCGCCCATCCCGAATTTTCTGTTGTCCTTCTGGCTGGAGGAAGGGCAGTGGACGCAGTTGGGCGGTTTGAGCGCGAGCGGGTTCTTCGCCCTCGCGTATACGGCCTTTGGCTCGACTCTCTTCGGCTGGGGGGCCTGGGCGTGGCTTCTGCGCCGTTACAGCGCTCCGCAGGTTGCGCCGTTTTCGTTGCTGGTGCCGGTTGTGGCCCTGGGCATGTCCATGGCCTGGATGGGCGAGGAGATCAGCGTCCGGTTGATCTTTGCTTCCCTCCTGCTCCTCGGAGGGGTGGGCGTCACGCTGTGCGAGCCATGGCTGGCACGGTGGCGGTTGGATGCCAAAGGGGTGGTGGCGCTTACCAAACATTGAGGATCGACATGTTTCAGGCTTCTTGCAGTTGCCTCAGGGGCGCTTTGCGCAGGTCGCCCAGTTTGATGGCGGCCACTCCGGCCAGGAGCAGGGCGCTGCCCAGGAGCTGCACGGGGGTCAGGACCTCGCCCAGGATGAGGAAGGCGAAAACTGCGGTGAAGGCCGGTTCGAGGGAGACAATGATGTTGGCTACGCTGGCATCCAGTAGGCACAGGCTGACGTTGTAGAAGCCGTATCCGGCCACAGTGGGGATTGCGCCGAGCAGGATGAGCACGATCCAGCCGTCCCAGCGGCTCCCCAGCCAGAGCATGTCCCCTATCGTGTTGGCCGAGCCGGGCAGCCAGCCACCGGTCATGTTGCCCAGGAAAAGATACAGGGCCGCGAATCCGAAAATATACAGGAGCGTGGTCCAAGGGGAAATCCCCCGCTCCGAGGTCACCCGGCCCATGAGACTGTAAGCCGTGTAGCACAATCCCGTCAGCAGACCGACGATCACGCCCAGAAGATTGGTCTGCCACGCCGCCGGGTCGAGGGCGCCGGAAATGAGGGCGCATCCCACCAGGCACAGCACCACCGCCCCGATTTTGGCCCAGCCCAAGCTCTCGTCCAGATATTTCCAGCCCAGAATGACGGTATAGGCCGGTGAGCAGTAAACCATGACCGTGGCCACTGCCGCGCCGTTGTAAGCTACGGACAGGGTCCAGAGCCCGTTGAATCCGGCCAGCATCAGTCCGAAAGCGGCCAGGAAGGGGATGTTGGTCCATCCGGCCAGCAGCAGGCGGCGGTTGAAAACGAGCATGACCGGGATCAGGGTCGCGACCACGACCACGTTGCGCAGGCAGGCCAGAACCAGAGGAGGGATGTCGAAATCCGTGATCAGGTGGCGGATGAAGATCGAGGTCGTGGACAGAAAAATCGCGCTGATCAGTGCGACGGTGTAACCTTGGGCGGAACGGGACAGGGCCATGGAAATCTCCTTGGGATCTTGTGCTTGGCGTGGGCCTAATCTAAAAAGAAATTGTCCCTGCCGGAAGGGGCAATTTTTTATGAAATTTACCAGTCCAATTTATTTATGGAGAGTCCATGCGCCTGGCCCTGGATTTTGAATCGCCTCTGCCCCTGTATGGGCAAATCAGCAGGCATTTTCGCGACAGCATCCTGGACGGAAACCTGCGGCCCGGCATCCGGCTGCCGGCGGTGCGCGCCCTGGCGGCCGATCTTGGCGTGAACCGGGGCACGGTGGAGAGCGCGTATGCCGAGCTCATGGCCGAGGGGCTGGTCAGTTCCAGGCAGGGCAGCGGGTATTACGTGCTGCCCCATGCTCCAGGGGAAATCCGGAATCCGGCTTGTTCCGAGATCTGGCCCGCCTGGCAGGGGCGGCTCAAATACGGCGGCTACGAGGCCATGAGCGCCTACCTGCCCGAGGTCAGTCGGCAGACGGATTGGATCGCCCTGGACGGCGGGGCGTGCGACCCCCGGCTTTTCCCCATGGACGAGTTTCGCAGGATGCTTGGGCAGGTCATGCGGCGCGATGGGGTGGCTGCCGTGGAGTACGGAGAGATCAGCGGATACCGGCCCCTGCGGACCACCCTGGCCCAGGTCCTGGCCAGCCAGGGTATCCAGACCGGGGCGGACAACATTCTGATGACCGCCGGTTCGCAGCAGGCCCTGTCCCTGGTCGCCGGGCTCCTGCTGGCTCCCGGCGATACGGTGGTGGTGGAAAGGCCGACCTATGCCGGAGCTCTGGATGTTTTCCGCGCACGCGGGGTGATCATTCAAACCGTGGGTATCGACGAAGACGGCATGGACGTGGCAGAGTTGGAAGACGTCCTGACCCGGCACAAGCCGGGGCTTATCTACACCATCCCCAATTTCCACAACCCTACGGGCGCCTGCTTGAGCGGGCAGCGCCGCCGTCAGCTTATCAGTCTGGCCGGCCGCTTCGACGTGCCGGTCCTGGAAGACGATTACGTCGGCGACATCCGCTACGAGGGGCGCGTCCAGCCCACCCTCAAGTCCCTCGATCCCGATGGGCGGGTCATCTACATGAGCACTTTTACCAAGATGCTCATTCCGGGCCTGCGCGTTGGCTTTGTCGTGGCCGACGGGCCGGTCTACGGGCATCTGTTGCGCTCCAAACGCTGTCACGACCTGGCCACCTGCAACCTGATCCAGCGGGCGCTGCGCGACTATGTGTCCGTGGGCCGGTACCATGCCCATCTGCAACGCTCCTGCACCCTCTACCGCCGCCGCCGCGACGCCATGCTCGCGGCCATGGAACGGCATCTGCCGTCCGCGATGACTTGGACGCGCCCCAAGGGCGGGCTTTTTGTCTGGGCCGGTCTGCCGAAGGGGATGCGGGCCTCGGAGCTGCTGCCCAAAGCCTGCGGACAGGGGATGATATTTGCGCCGGGCGGGAATTTCTATCTTGATCCGAACGATGGGGAAGGATGCATGCGCCTCAATTTCGCCTCGAACAGCGCAGAGGTCATCGAAGAGGGGATACAGCGCCTGGCCAGAGCCATGGGGTGAGGTAGCCTGCCCGATTTTGGGGTATGCGGGAAGAAGGGCGG
>CAXNFJ010000073.1:0-7887 GCA_964201165.1 Desulfomicrobium sp. | reverse complement strand
CCTTCGCCAATCCCAACAGATGGTTTCGAGGATCGAGTTGATCGATCAGATCTGGGCAGAGGAAGCTGCGCTGACGGTCCAATTTTTTGGGCTGCATCGTTGGTAACCTCGGAGTGATTTCGACCAGAAAAAATGCATTTTCACTGCATTACTGGTTATTTGAAATACGTTATCTCTGATTAAATTTCAATTAATTTCAGCATATTGTCATGTTTTTCAGGACTGACTAGATATCGATCTTGGTTCCCGAATACGTGAACGCGTTCTTGTTCATCTTGATGAATGAGCCCTTGTCGATGCCCACGGCCTTGCCGCATTCGCACCAGACCTTGCCGTCCCGCTCCTCCATGAACCAGACCTTCTCGATCCGCGCCCGATGGCACCGGAGCACCTCGCCAGGACCCAGCTTGCGGTAGCGCCACAGTTTCCTGCGGCAGGCGGAGCACTTGATGACCAGCATTATTCCGGCACGCTCTCCATCCCGGCCCATTTCGGCTCGTGCAGGGGCAGAATATGGTCGGCCAGAGTCTTGGCCCGGACCAGTGTCTCGTAGGCCTCATAGGCGTTGACGTGGGTGCCCGGGGGGATGACCTCCATCTCCATGGCCCGCACGGCCTTGGGCGGGTAGAGGTTTTCGAGGATGGTGCAGAAGCCGCAAATGAGGACGCTGCCCTTTTCCGTCTCGACCCGAATGGACATGCCGCCCTCGGTATGGGCCGGGGTATGGATCATGGTCACGCCGGGCACGATTTCCGTGTCGCCCGTCAGGGCCACGATCTGCCCGTTCTCCTCCACTTCCTCAATATAGTCCTCAAGATAGCGGAAATCCAGCGGGTGCGGGTCGTGGATGCGTGCCAATTCCTTCTCGTGCACGTAGATCTTCGCATTGACGCACATGGAGTCGTTCTCGCAATGGTCGTTGTGCAGGTGGGTGTGCAGGATGATGTCGATGTCCTCCGGGACAAGGCCGTATTTGGCCAGACCGTCCTCGAAGGTGTATATCTTTCCGCCGATGGCCTTCTCCCGTTCCTCGGAGACGACCGGCCGCATCTCCCCGGTATCGACCAGGATCTTCCTGTCCCCGCCCTCCAGGTACCAGCAGTAGATGGGGATGGTGTAGGGCGTGCCGTAATCGTGCTGATAGGTCATCATGCCCTTGTCGAAGACCTTGGTGCCCATGACGATGGGATGGATGCGATAGGTCATGCGTTTCTCCGTGCGATGCGTTGAGGCCCGGACACAGCGCCCCTCGGCGCGGATCAAAGTTCGGCCGTGTCCAGCCGGAATCCCCCGTATCCCGTGTGCACGGGACAGTCCAGATGGTCGCGCAGGTAAGAGATGGCCCCCTCCCCCGTGCAATGACAGGGAACCAGAAGGCCCGGCTCCATCTCCCGCAGCGCCTGGACGGTTTTTTCCAGACGATGACTGCTGGCCCCGCCCAGATGCAACCCGCCGAGCACCGCGCGGATGCGATGCTCGCCGGTGATCTCCCGCAGATGCAGGAGCGTGTTGACGAGACCCGCATGACAGCAGCCCACGCAGACCACAAGCCCCGCATCCGTGGCGATCCACAGCGCCTGATCGTCTTGTAACGGGTCAGGGCGCTGTGCCAGGGGATCAAGATAAAAAGGGCCGCCCGTGTCTTCAAAATCCGTTCGCCGGGGAATAAAACCGCTCAGGCCCATCCCTTCACCCAGGCGAACGGGCTCCCCACTCCAATGCATGCGCTCCAGAGGCAGGATGCTTAAGGTATGCATGGAGAAATGGGGCATGCGGATATCCCGGACCGCACCATCCCGAATGCTATAGCGAGGCTCGGTCACGCACGGATGACAATATACCTGCGCATGCGGGGCGGCCCCCAAGACCAGGGGCACCGCGCCGGTATGATCGTAATGACCGTGGCTCAAGACCAAAGCATCGATTTGCCCCAGATCAACGCCCAAGGTGCGCGCATTTTCGGCCAGCGCGATGCCCTGGCCGGTATCAAGCAGGATGTGCTGCTCCCCGCGTTCAATCCAGAGGGCGAAGCCATGCTCCGCCACGCACCCGTAGCCGGCCTGATTGTCGACCAGCACTGTAAGCACAGCCTGATTCATGCGTGCCTCCCGCGTCAGATTGCTTGAGAGACCGCAGGCAGATCGAGGAGCGGAGCCACCACGGCGCGCATGATCTCCGCCGTGGGGCTTGCGGCGTGGTGCAGGACAAAGGCCTGCCCCAGGTCGCCCGCCTCGGCCACCATCGGGTCGATGGGAATGGAGCCGAAAAACGGCACCCCCATGTCCTCGGCCATGAGCCGACCGCCGCCGGAACGCAGGATATGGGTCACTTCCCCGCACTTGGGACACACGAATCCGCTCATGTTCTCGACCACGCCTAGGACCTTCATGCCGACCTGCGCGCAAAAAGTGATGGACTTGCGCACATCCATGGCCGCCACCCGTTGCGGCGTGGTCACGACCACCGCGCCGTCGATGGGATTGATCAGCTGGCAGATGGACAGGGGCTCGTCACCGGTGCCGGGAGGGGCGTCGATGATCAGATAATCCAGATCGCCCCAGGCCACGTCCTTCAGGAATTGCTTGATGACCCCGCCCTTGACCGGCCCGCGCCAGATCACGGCGTCGTCGGGGCTGCGTAGCAGAAAACCCATGGACATGACTTTGAGATTCCCGAGTTCGACGGGCAAGAGACCCTCCGGGCCGGCTTCAATGCTCGCCCCCTCCAGGCCGAGCATGGTCGGCACGCTGGGGCCATGAATATCGACATCCAGAAGCCCCACCTTCTTGCCCGCGAGCATCAGCGCCATGGCCAGATTCACGGCCACGGTGCTCTTGCCCACTCCGCCTTTGCCGGACATGACCATGATCTTGTGCCCGATACGGCACAGCCGCGACTGCAAGGCCTGGCGCTCCTTGAAATCCTGTTCGTTTTCATCCTGCTGGCGCTTTGTGGCCGAACAGGAGGAGTCTTTGCATGAGTCGCACGAGCCGGTCTTGGGCCGGGCAGACCCGGAGGCCGCGTTCCGTTCCAGATTCTCCATTCAGTCTCTCCCAATTAGCTGTTATTTGTTGCTCAGTTCATCAAGCCGCGAGCCCAGCGTTCCCAGTTCATCTTCGAGCTGACGAATTCTGGACTGCAACGCCTCGGCATCCGGCATGGAAGCCGGGTTCCGAAGCGCATCGATCTGACCCGTCCCGGGCATCAGTCGCCGGCAAAGTCCCCGTCCTCTTCCCTGTCCGGATCCCAGGCCGAGCCGCTGGCCGAATCCCCGGCCCGCATTCTGTTCCGGATCCGTGCACAGCCAGGCTCCGCGCCCGGTCTGCGGCCCAAGCCCCTGTGGTCCTGTTCCATCTCCGCGTGGCATGATTCCGACCTCCGTGTTTGGTGTTGCATTCTCCCCCTGCCCCCCGAGCCAAGGCCCGCGCCCCGGCATCCCGGCATGGCGTAGGTTTCGTCCAGGCCCCCGCTCTTCCATGCGGCGATGACCTGTTCCAGATCACCGGCCACGAAGCCGACAACCTGAATGTCACACGCCACGAGCGCTTCCCGCATGGAGCGGGAGATGGCCCCGCAGATGAGCGTCCTCACGCCCTGCGTACGCAGATCCTCGGCCCTTTGCAGAGGCTGGGACCGCAGCAGAAGACACTCCTCCCGCTCGTTTGTCCCGTCTTTCAACACAAGGACGCGCCCTCCGATATCAAAAACCGGAGCAATGCGATCCTGCCAATGATGCACTGCGATGCGTGACATGAGAGCTCCTCTTTACAACTGGCAAAGCATGGAGCGTGCCGAAGCCCGCGTCACCCGCAAAATAACACGAACATGCTGATTTAAAAGAAGATCGATACAGGAGGGACAAACACAGAGGAGCGCCGGCGCACCACAATGGCGAATCAGAGTTGCGCAGTCGCTACCCTTTGGGGCCGGAGCGGCCGTCGCGTTCGGGCAGGGCCATGCCGAGACGCTTCATGCGCCGGAACAGCGTGGTTTTGTGGATGCCCAGCTCGCGCGCGGCGGCCAGACGATTGAAGCCCGAGCGCTCCAGGGCGGCCAGGATGGCCTGCCTGTCGAGCAGCTCGTGCAGCGAGGACTGAGTCCCATGGAAGACGGATGAACCCGAAACCGTCAGCTCCTCGGGCAGGTGGGCGATGTCGATGCGATCGTCGCCGCACAGGACAAAGGCCCGCTCGATGCAGTTCTGCAGTTCACGGATATTGCCCGGCCAGTGATGGATCATGAGCAGGGACAGGGCCTCGGAGCTGATGCCCGGCACCGTACGCTGCTGGACGCGGTTGAAGCGACGGATGAACTGATCGACCAGAAGCGGCAGGTCGTCCTTGCGCTCGCGCAGAGGAGGCAATTCCAGACGGATGACGTTGATGCGGTAGTAGAGATCTTCGCGGAAGCTTCCGCTCCGGATCAGCTCCGCCAGGTTGCGGTTGGTGGCCACGACGACGCGGGCGTCGGTGCTTTCGGTTTTGGATGATCCGAGGGGCTCGAAGGTCCGTTCCTGCAGAACGCGCAGCAGGCGGACCTGCAGAGCCGGGCTGATTTCGCCGATCTCGTCCAGAAAAATGGTCCCGCCCCTGGCCTGCGCGAAGCGGCCGGGCCGATCGCGGTGTGCGCCGGTATAGGCCCCGGCCCTGACCCCGAACAGTTCGGATTCGAGCAGGGTATCGGGCAAGGCGGCGCAGTTGACGGCGATGAACGGGCCATCATTGTGCACGCTTAAGGAATGGATGGTGCGGGCGAAGAGCTCCTTGCCCGTGCCGGTCTCCCCCGTGAGCAGCACCGTGCTGGGGCTGGCCGCGATGGCCGGCAGCACCGTGAAGAGCGCATGCATGCGGGGACTGCGGCTGAAGAGCTCGCCCACATGATAGCGTCCTTCCAGTTCGCGCTTGAGTGCGTCGATTTCGGATAGGTCGCGAAAGGTCTCGGCCCCGCCCATGACCCGGCCGTCCTCGTCGCGAAAGACCGCCGTGGATACGCTGATGGGGATGCGCTCGCCCTGGGCGGTGATGATGTAGCCGCAGATGCCGACATGGGGCTTGCCGCTGCCGAGAGTGGCCTGCAGGGGACAGTGCCCGCCGCACAGACTGGAGCGAAAGACCTCGGAGCACAGCCGACCCACGGCCTCGGAACGCGGAACCCCGGTGATCTCCTCGGCGGCGCGATTGAAGGACGTGACGCGCCACTCAAGGTCCACGGTAAAGACGCCGTCGGAGATGCTCTCCAGAATGGCGTCCGTGGGAGTGGGCGAAGGAGTGTTTTCAGGTTTGGGCATGACTTTTCTTGTTCTTCGCACGCCCTGCGGTCAAGTTCGCGCGCAAAAAAAGCGGGGTGGGAAGCATCGCCCCCCACCCCGCATCTGTTCCGCGCTTTTTGGATTAAACCTTGGCCGCCGTCTTCAGGTCAGCGATGGCGTCGGTCACTTCCCAGGGGAAGAGGACGTCCTCGCGGCCGAAGTGGCCGTAGCAGGCGCTCTTCTTGTAGATGGGCTGGATCAGGTTCAGGCGCTTGATGATGTAGTAGGGGCGCAGGTCGAAGACATCCCGCACGGCCTTGGTCAGCACTTCGTCCGGGACAACGCCCGTGCCGCCGGTGGTGACCAGCACCGAGACCGGCTCGGCCACGCCGATGGCGTAGGCGATCTGTACTTCGCAGGTTCCGGCCAGTCCGGCCGCGACCACGTTCTTGGCCACATAGCGGGCCATGTACGCGCCGGAGCGGTCGACCTTGGACGGGTCCTTGCCGGAGAAGGCGCCGCCGCCGTGGTTGCCCATGCCGCCGTAGGTGTCGTTGATGATCTTGCGTCCGGTCAGGCCGCAGTCGGCCAGAGGGCCGCCGGCCACGAAACGGCCCGTGGTGTTGATGTAGATGCGCGTGTTCTCGTCCATCATGTCGGCCGGCATGACCTTGTAGATGACCTCGCGCTTGATGCCCTCGAAAATCTCTTCATAGGTCACTTCCGGGGTATGCTGGGAGGACACGACCACGTTGTCGATGCGCACGGGCTTGCCCTTGCGGTATTCGACCGAGACCTGGGTCTTGCCGTCGGGGCGCAGGAAATTAAGCGTTCCGCTCTTGCGCACTTCGGCCAGCTTGCGGCTCAGCCCATGGGCGTAATAGATGGCCGCGGGCATGAGGGTTTTGGTCTCGTCCGTGGCGTAGCCGAACATCATGCCCTGGTCGCCGGCGCCCTGATCCTCGGGTTTCGCGCGGTCGACGCCCATGGCGATGTCCGGAGACTGCTTGTCGATGGAGGACAGCACCGCGCAGGTGTTGGCGTCAAAGCCCATGTCGGAGCTGACGTACCCGATCTCGCGCACCGTGGAGCGGACGATCTCGGGCAGGTCGGCGTAGGCCTCGGTCGTGATCTCGCCGGCGATGACGGCCATGCCCGTGGTGACCAGGGTTTCACAGGCCACGCGGGAGCGCGGGTCCTGGGCCAGAAGGCAGTCGAGGACGGCGTCGGAGATCTGGTCCGCAATTTTGTCCGGATGGCCTTCGGTCACGGACTCGGAAGTGAACAGATAGTGATCGGCATTTAAAATCATGAGCGTCTCCTAGTCTCAAGGGAGTTGGTTAGTAACGGTAATGATTGGGCTTGTACGGACCGGTCACGGGCACGCCGATGTAGTCGGCCTGCTCGGTGGACAGGGTCTCGAGCTGAACGCCCAGGCGCGCCAGATGCAACCGGGCCACTTCCTCGTCCAGAATCTTGGGCAGGGTCATGACCTGGGGCTCGTAGGTGTTCTTGGCCAGATCGAGCTGGGCCAGGACCTGGTTGGTAAATGAGTTGGACATGACAAAGCTGGGGTGGCCCGTGGCGCAGCCCAGGTTCACGAGACGTCCTTCGGCCAGGACGATGAGGCTCTTGCCGGAAGGCAGGACCCACTTGTCGACCTGGGGCTTGACCGTGATCTTGGTGCAGCCGGGGGTGTTCTCCAGGAAGCCCATGTCGATCTCGTTGTCGAAGTGCCCGATATTGCAGATGATGGCCTCGTCCTTCATGACCAGCATGTGCTCGGCGCGGACGACCTGATAGTTGCCCGTGGCCGTGACGAAGATGTCGGCCTCCAGGCAGCCCTTGGCCATGGTCGTGACCTCGTAGCCTTCCATGGCCGCCTGCAGGGCGCAGATGGGATCGATCTCGGTGATCAGCACGCGCGCGCCGAAGCCGCGCATGGACTGGGCGCAGCCCTTGCCCACGTCGCCGTAGCCGCAGACCAGCACGACCTTGCCCGCGACCATGATGTCCGTGGCGCGCTTGATGCCGTCGGCCAGGGACTCGCGGCAGCCGTAAAGGTTGTCGAACTTGGACTTGGTCACGGAGTCGTTGACGTTGAAGGCCGGGAAAAGCAGCTCGCCGTTCTTGGCCATCTGATAGAGGCGATGCACGCCGGTGGTCGTTTCCTCGGACACGCCACGGATGCGGGCGGCGATCTTGGTCCACTTCTGCCCGTCAACCCTGGCGCTTTCGATCAGACGGTCGAGCACGCAGCGAAATTCCTTGTTGTCCGTGGTCCGGGCAAGAAGCTTCGGGTCCTTCTCGACCTTCACGCCCTCGTGCACCAAGAGCGTCGCGTCCCCGCCGTCGTCGACGATGAGGTCCGGGCCGGTTCCGTCGGGCCAGGTCAGGGCCATCTCCGTGCACCACCAATAGTCTTCCAGGGTCTCGCCCTTCCAGGCAAAGACCTTGGCCAACCCTTGGGCGACCACGGCGGCCGCGGCATGGTCCTGAGTCGAGAAGATGTTGCAGGACGCCCAGCGCACATCGGCGCCCAGCGCGTGCAGGGTCTTGATGAGCATGGCCGTCTGGATGGTCATGTGCAGGCTGCCGGTGACGCGCAGGCCTTTCAGGGGCTTGTCGCTGGCGTACTT
>CAXNFJ010000072.1:0-7945 GCA_964201165.1 Desulfomicrobium sp. | reverse complement strand
GTCGCGTAGCGCGACGCTGCTCGTGCTGTTGCGCAAATTCCTGCTGACTACCATCATCGTCATGGGCTCTCTGGTGACCCTGTCATCCCTGGGCGTGGATATCGCCCCGCTTATCGCCGGGGCAGGGGTAATCGGTTTGGCCATCGGTTTTGGCGCTCAAACCCTGGTCAAGGATATCATCTCCGGCGTTTTTTTCCTCATCGACGATGCCTTCCGCGTCGGAGACTTTGTAGAGGCCGGAGCGGCCAAAGGCACGGTGGAGCAGATTTCGCTGCGCTCCATGAAACTGCGCCACCCGCGCGGCATGCTCTTCACCATCCCCTACGGCGGACTGAAGATCCTGAAAAATTTCAGCCGGGACTACATCATCACCAAGCTCGACTTCCGTGTCCGCTATGACGCCGATATTGAAAAGATTCGAAAGATCATAAAGCGCGTCAACAAGGAGATCATGGCTAATGAGGAGCTCAGCCAGGGGATGCTGAGCGAGGTCAAATCCATGGGCGTGCGCGCCATGGAAGATTCGGCCATGATCCTGCGCATCAAGTTCAAGACGATTCCCGGACACCAGTTCGTCACGCAAAAAATGGTGTATCGGCTCGTGCAGGAAGCCTTTCAGAAGAACGGCATTGAATTCGCCCATCGCAACGTCACGGTGTACTTCCCGCCGGAGATCCAGGCCATGGTCGCCAAGGATGCGGCGACGACCGGTGTCGCGGGCACGGCCGCAAGCGGCGCCGCCGCCGGGGCGATGGCGTTGATCCAGGAAGAGGAGGCGCTTGCGGCGGCCGCGGCTGCGGCGGCCAAGGCCGCTTCATCGGAAGAGGAATGAGGCGCTATTTCGTCCCGGGGACGGAATAGCGTGCTTTTCACGATGTTCATATTTTTTCCGTCCTCGTTTTTTGTGAATTATGTTTTTTATTTCAGTTTGTTATTTATAAATCTCAATCTGAAGTGCGATTGGTGCGCATTTTGAAGGTTCTAACATTATGAATCTCGCGATATTCAAAATTTTTCCTGTGTCAGGACAGGCCGCAAACGTAATCGACGTGCTCGAGTCCATGAAGGTCGCGCTCGCCTCGGTTGCGGATTGCCTGGGATGCACGGTCGCTTTCGAAGCGGATGAAGATGAGACCGTCATTTACACCGAGCGTTGGCGGTCGCGTGAAGCCCTCGAATCACATCTGCGCTCTCCCATCTTTCTCAGGGTGCTGGAGGCCATGGAGTTTTCACGCAAGGCCCCGAAGATGGAGTTCTTCACTGTTTCGGAAGTCGGCGGTCTGGAAGTGATCGAGATGGCGCGACTGAAGGATCATGAGTTTGGTGAATTTTAAAACCGTTGCTCAAGACGGCTTCCGTCGAGAGGCGAAGCCGAAGGATAACCCATGGGTTCGAAGGGTTTGCGCATGTTGAAACGCCTCATGCTCACGGTGATGCTCCTGGCCAAGCGTCCAGTCGGAGCGGGAGCGGTGGCGCGCGCAGCGCCCCTCGTCGGTAGAAACACGGTTCGAGGTCGAGGTGTGGCAGTCAAGGAACGGAAATTCAACCAAAAAAGGAGTTCATATGAAAAAGATTATCATTGTGGCCATGATGTTGTCTCTTTGCGCCTGCGCCGGGACCGAGAAAAAGGCTTCCAGCGATTTCAACCCGGCGGACCATTTTCTGGGCAACGATTACAAGTTGTTGCAACCCAACCCCGATCTGAAAGGTGGCCTTGGCTGGCGTAGCCCCGACTTTAAGGCGGCCGACTACACCGCGCTGTATGTTGAGCCCGTCGTGCTGTGGCACGCCGAGGACATGGTCAAGGAGTCCGGTATCGACAAAGAGGATCTGGAGCTGCTGGCAACGTATTTCCATGACGTGCTCACCCATGTCCCTGATGGCAAGAAGCTGAAGTTGGCCACAGCTCCCGGTCCTGGTGTCATCACAGTCCGTGCGGCGGTGACCGAGGTCGAGGCCAGCAGCCCGGTCTCCAATGCCCTGACGTCCGTCATCCCCGTAGGCATTCTGATATCCGCAGGCAAGCAGGTCGCGACCGGTCAAGCCATGGGTGTGGGCAAGTGCGCGGTGGAAATGAAATTTGTCGATACCGAGACCGGCAAGAACCTTGGCCTTTTCGTGGATACGAAAGTCGGTAAGAAGTACTCTTCCGCCAGCTTCACCGAAACGGGCCAGACCGAAGAAGCCATGAATGAATGGGCCGCCTTGATGAAGGAGCGTTTTACCGCTCTTTGGGGCAAATAGCCCACAGGTGTGACGAAGCAGGAGGTACCGATGCCGGAGAGCATCGGTACCTCCTGCTTCGTCACGATTTTTTTTGTACCTTCCGGACCGACGGCGCGGAAGGACCTGCGAACAATGAACCAAACGGAAGGCTTGCGTGACAAAAGAGAAATCACGAATTTCCAGGCGGAGTTTCCTCAAGGTGGCCTCGGCCCTGGGGGTGACGGCGGGTTCGGCTCCACGTCTTCACGAGGCGCAGGCGGCTCCCTTGAGGGTTCCGGCCGGCGAGTACGCCCGCGAGACGAAAGTGCCGGTGCTGTGTCAGATGTGCGCCCAGTTCTGCCCAGCCACCGCCTCGGTCAAGGACGGTAAGGTCGTTCGCCTGGAGCCGAGCCCCGTCCATGAATACTGCGGGACCTGCGGCCGTTCCAGGGCCGCCGCCGGGGCGCTCTACAGCGCCGACCGCATCACCACGCCGCTCATCAGGACCGGGGAGCGGGGCGCGGGCTCGTTCCGTGAGGCGTCCTGGGCGGAAGCTCTCGACCTCATTGGCGACAAGCTCAAGAAACTGCGCGACGACGGCGAACCGGAGAAGGCGGTCCTCTTCTCGCGCTTCTCCTCGGCCATGGTCTGGGATCTGAAATTTTTCGAGCTGTTCGGCACGCCCAACATCGTCAGCTACGGGGACACCTGCTTCGAGGTCGTGTCCCGCAGTTCCCAGACGGTGCTGGGCTTCGGCAGCGCCGGGACGCACTCCAGCGACTACGAGAACGCCGATTACGGCCTCATCGTCGGCAAGAACCTGGGCGGGGCCATCATCCCCCACGGCTGGGGCGCGCAGTTCGGCAAGGGGTTGCGCCACGGCCTGCCCCTGACCGTGGTCGACCCCCGGCACCCGAACGAAATGGCCCAGTCCTACGCCGAGTGGCTGCCCATCCGCCCCGGCACCGACCTGGCCTTCCTGCTGGGCGTGCTCCACTTCGTTTTCCGCAAGGGCTATATCAACACGGATGTCCTCCCGCAGACAAACTTCGACGCGCTCATCGACCCGCTGACGCTGCAGCCCGCCCTGCTGGACACGACGCGCACGCCCAACGACTACCTCGTCTTCGACACCTCCACGAGCTCCTTCGTCCTGTCCGGGGATGCGGTCGCTCCGGCCTTCGAGGGCAGCTTCGAGTACAACGGCGTCACCGTCCGGCCGGCCATGGAGCTCATGAAGAAGAGCCTCTTGGAACTCGATCCGGAGGAGTTGTCCCGGATGTGCACCATCCCGGTCTCCAAAATGGAAGGCGTGGCCGACAAGTTGCACGCCGCCGCGCCCAAGGCCTTCGTCGAGATAGGCTACCGTTTCACCCGGCACACCACGGATTTTCGCGCTCAGGTCTGCGTGCACACCCTGAACGTCCTCCTCGGCCTGTACGGGCGGGAGGGCGGCGTGCTGCTGAACCGGTCCGTGCACTTCGGCGGGCTGCCCGTGGAGTTCCCCAAGCCCAACAAGAGCAAGGGCATCCTGCAGTGGAAGATCGACAATCAGGCCGAACGCTGGCTCGCCAGCCCCGTGGAGGGCAGGGCGGGCATCGTCCAGGCCGTGCTCGACGGCAAGCCCTACAAGCCCAAACTCTTCTTTCTCTGGGGTCAGGACATCGTGGGCGGCACGGCGGGGGGCAAGGACATCACCGACGCCTTCAAGAGCGTGGAGACCATCGTCGCCGTGTCACCGTACTGGTCCGACAGCGTCATGTACGCCGACGTCATCGTCCCCGGTTGTACCTTCCTTGAGCAGGACCAGCCCTTCTTCACCTACTACAAGAGCCTCGTCCCGGTCATCGGCGTGAACCGCAAGGCCGTCGAGCCGGTCATGGGCAGCAAGGATGGCTACTGGATCCTGTGCCAGATCGCCAAACGCGTGCTGCGGCCCGAGGAGTACGAGCGTTACTTTCAGCAGTTGGAAAAAGAGGGCCTCAGGCCGACCTGGGAAAGCCAGTTCGCCGGGGTCACGGAGCATGGGGCCTCGGGCCTGACGCCCGAGGAACAGCAGAAGCTGCCCCGCACTCTGGACGACCTGCTGGAACACGGGAGCTGGGGGGGCGGGCGTGGCCCGCTCAAACCCATCGCGGCCAAGACGGCCACGGGCAAGTTCGAGGTCTACAGTTTCGAGCTGGCCCGTAAATTCGACATGCTCGGGCGCGCCTATCCGGACTACCAGGACAGGATTTTTGCCTCACCTCTGCCCGTGCTGCTGGAGCCGCGCTGGCTCAAGCAGAAGCCAACGCTTGGCGACGACGAGTTCGTCCCGGCCACGGGCTTCACGCCGCTGTCCTCCTTTGCCGGAGCCCAGGCCCGGAACAACCCGATCCTGGTGGCCCTGCATCACCGCATGCGCTACGCCACGGTTTTCATCAACACGGAGCGGGCCAAACGTCTCGGTCTGAGTGAAGGGGACGAGGTGGAGCTCTGGATGCAGGAGCATCCGGAGGAGAAGCAGCACGCGACCCTGTCCGTCAGCCAGGTCATCCACCCGGACGTGCTCTTCAGCTACCACGGCCTGGGCAAGGGCCTGCTGCAAACTCCCGAGAAATTGCGCTACGCCCGGCAGGACGGCCTCAATCTCAATCATTTTGGTAGACTGCGTTTCTCGCCCGGTGTCTGCGGGCATACCCCGCAGGACATCATCCTGAAGATAAGGAAGGTGTCGTGATGCGTTACCTCAACCTGTACGACAGCATCAGCTGCCTGAACTGCCTGGCCTGCATGAGCGCCTGCTCCATGGAAAACAGGATGCGCCTGGAACGCGATTCGGGCGTGAGCATCGAGCGCGGGGTCAACGAGTATCTTCCCGCTTCCTATTACCTACGCCCGTGGCGCAGAGAGGTCGGCACGTATCCCGATTCGCGCCTCTTGGTGGCCTTCGAACACTGCCGGCACTGCGAAAACGCCCAGTGCCTGAACAACTGCCCGTCGGGAGCCATCGAACGCCGCCCCGGAGGGCAGGTGGTCATCAACGAATCGGCCTGCGTCGGCTGCCGCACTTGCCGCGACGTCTGCCCCTACGACATCCCCAATTTCGACATCCAGACGGGCAAGGCCAAGAAATGCATCGGCTGCTACGACCGGGTCGAGGCCGGCATGGCCCCGGCCTGCGTCTCCTCCTGTCCAAGCAGGGCTCTCATCTCAGGTCCCGAGGACGAAGTTCTGGCCGAAGGGCGGCGCCGCATTGAAATCTATACGAAACGACTGGGCCGCGAGTTCGTTCTCTATGGAGGGGAAGAGATCAATTCCGTGGTGGGCAGGCTGGGCTGGGTCACCATCGCCGCCAGAGAGGACGCGGAGCACTACGATCTGCCGGCGAAACCCGGCAAGGCGACCACGATGACCAGGGACCTGGTCAAGATCGGCGGTGTTGTCGGCGCTGCGGGTGTGGTCGCCGGAGCGGCCCTGCACGCGCTGTATCTCTTCTCCAAGCGCAAGGAGCACGTCAGCGCCGCCGAACACGAGACAAAAGAGGTGGAAGATGAATGATGAGCCCAAAACCATAGTCGCCTTTACCCAGATGCAGCGATCGTTTCACATGCACATCCTGCATTTCATGATTTTCTTCATCATCACCGGGTTGCCGCTGCTGTCGGTCCGGTTCAGTTTCCTGGCCTCCCTCTTCGCGGTGCCCTACGACTTTCTGGGCAGCGTCTATCCGCCCCTGGCCGCGACCGGCCTGACGGACAACGAGCGCCTCGCCGCCGGTTTGCAGGTGGCCCGCGGCATCCACCGCGTGGTCGCGCTCCTCTTTGTGCTGAACGCCATCCCCTTTGCCGTGGTGCATCTGCTGCAGATCCGGAAGTGGTCCATCTGGCCCGAGGGCAGCTGGAGTCCGGCGGCCTTTTTCGAGGGCATCAAGGGGCTCTGGGTTAACTACGTCATGCTGGGTCATGTGCGCATCGGCAAGTTCAACGTCGGGCAGAAGCTCTTCGCCTGGACCATGATCGCGGCCATGACTTGTATCACGGCCAGCGGCTTCGTGCTCATGTTTCGGGGCTTTTTTTCCCAGAATGTCCAGGAACTGTGTCGTCTCGCCCATGCCGCGTCCTTCGTGGTCATCGGCGTGTTCCTGATCATCCACCTTTATCTGGCCCTGCTGCCCATGAACAGGCCAGCCCTGTACGCCATGTTCAGGGATGGCACGCTGCCGGACGAATTCGTCAAGCAGCATCACCCGATCTGGTATGAAAAGTTGAGCGGTATAAAGAAATGAAATTGTTCATCCTGAGCCACTCATGTGCTTTCGTGTCATGTACGAGTCAGCTTTGCGCGCCCTGCCGGACGCGGGTTCATGAGTATCTTGCGAAATCCGCGAAACCGTCAAAAACGATGACGCATACTTGAATGAATCTGAACTGTTTGGTAGTATTGTTCCATAGATGTTTAAATATAAAGTGTATTCTCATGACAACGTCAATTTCAAATAAAGGAGACATTCATGGAACGAATTGAAGGATTTTTTCGACCTTCATACATTTCAAACACTGTCAAACGCGTTCTGGATGTGGGTGTGGCGGCTCTCGCCCTGTCGATCCTGTTTGCCTCCGGCGGATGTCAACAGACGGAAAAGGCCGCGGCTCCCCCGGCTCCGGTCGTGGAGGTGGTGAAGGTCATCCAGCAGGACGTTCCGATCTACAGCGAGTGGGTGGGTGTCCTGGACGGGTCCATCAACGCGGTCATCCGCCCTCAGGTCACTGGGTATCTGGTCAAGCAGAATTACGTCGAAGGTGAGCGCGTCAAGAAAGGGCAAGTGCTCTTCGAGATCGATCCGCGTACCTTCCAGGCCGAGGTCAAGCAGGCCCAGGCGGCCCTGGAGCAGGCTCGTGGGGAGCTGTCCGCGCAGGAGGCCTCCGCCGCCACGGCTCGGGCCGATCTGGCGAGGGTCAAGCCGCTGGCCGCGAAGAATGCGGTTTCCCAGAAGGATCTCGACTTCGCCATCGGCCGTGATCTCGTCACCAAGGCCGCGGTCGTGAGCGCCAAGGCCGGCATCGCCGTGGCCGAGGCCAATCTGGAAAAGGCCAAGCTGGAACTGAGCTTCACCAGGATCATCTCCCCCGTTGACGGCGTGGCCGGCATCGCCAAGGCCCAGCTCGGCAACCTGGTCAGCCCGAGCATGCAGGAGGAGCTGACCTCCGTCTCCTCCCTGGACCCCATCAAGGCCTACATCAACGTCAGCGAGCAGGAATACCTGAAGGCCAAGACAGCGGAAAGCAAGGCGTCGGAAGCCCCCTTGCAGCTGGTGCTGGCCGACGGGAGCGTCTATCCGCACCAGGGCAGGATGGCTCTGGCGGATCGTCAGATAGATCCCGCCACGGGCACTCTGAAGATCGGCACCCTCTTCCCCAACACGGACAATTTCCTGCGGCCCGGCATGTACGGCAAGATCAGAGCCATGTTGCAGACCAAGGTCGGCGCCATGATCGTACCCCAGCGGGCGGTGACGGAAATGCAGGGCAAGTACCTTGTGGCCGTGGTCACTCCGGACAACACGATCGACATTCGCCCGGTGGTGGTCGCTGAGCGGATCGACACGGGCTGGGTCATCGAGAAGGGGCTCAGGCCCGGTGAGGCCGTGGTCGCCGAAGGCATCCAGAAGGTCCGGCCGGGCATGACCGTCACCACCAAGCCTTTCGAACCCGTGGCCCCGACGCCCGCCGGCAAGGGGTAAGCGCATGGCAAGATTCTT
>CAXNFJ010000071.1:0-8021 GCA_964201165.1 Desulfomicrobium sp. | reverse complement strand
TGATTGGTCAGGGTTTGTTCCGCCGCGCGCAGGCCCCGGATGTGGTCGCGCAGGGTAAAGGCCATGAAGTCGAGGGTCTCGGCCAGATCCTGGATTTCATCGCCCACGCTTTGCAAAAAAACGGGACAATCCCGGCAACTCGCGGGCTTCGGTCCGATCTTACAGGCATGCCCGGCACATTTCGTGTCGGGCACCAGCCAGCACCTTCGCACGCGATCGTGATGGGCCGGACAGTTTTTTTCCTTGCAATGCATGATCTCCCAACAGAAATGTTCGCCCGGAAGAATGGAAAGATTATCCAGGCTCCCGGTCACCAGCTCTTCCGCATGGGCGCGAAGCTTGGCCAGCCGTCGGGTCACGGTCCTCGCAAAGACGCTGCCCAGGGCCATGGCCACCAGCAGCACCGCGGCGAACATCGTGGCCAAAGCCGAAACAAACTGCTTGGTGGTGGCGCTCAAACGGGATTTGGACAAGCCCACCCGCACTGTGCCGATGCGTTCCCCGGACACCAGGATGGGCGCCGCGAAATCGTAAATGAAAATTTGCCCCGTATCGACCAGCTGGACATGGACCCGCTCGGTGTTGCCCACGGTGTTGGCGCCGGTCAGTTCGACAGGGAAGCCTTTGAGGAAGGAATGGGTCACCACCCGGTCGTCGGCATTCTGCACAAAGGCATAGACCACGTCCCCGGCTTCCCCGACCATGTTCCTGAGGGCCAGATAATCCTGAGCCAAAAGCGGATTCACGGCTCGCGCGGCCAGACTCTCGGCCAGGGCAGCACCGCGCAGCTTGCTCTCCGCGACCAAGGCGGATGACGTCATCTTGGCCACCACGGGCAGAAGGAAGACGGCCATGCCCACGACGATGGTAATGATGCCCAGATTGAGTTTGGTCTCGAATTTGAGGCGGGAAAAAAGGTCCCTCATGGGGCATCCTCACCCAGGTTCAAACGCCGCACCAGCTCCCGGATGGACGCGTAATCCTCGTCCCGCGCGGCGATGATATCGACCATGCCGGCGGCGGAGAGAACCGTGGCGTCATCTGGCCGGCTCATGTCCAACTCCAAGAGAGCCCGGGCGATCTTGTCCTTCAGGGCGGGATCGAAATCCTTGCGCACGGAATAAACCCAGCCCGGGTAGGGTCGACTTTCCGCCAGCACCCGGATCTGCTCCAGATCAATCTTGTCCCGCACGACATCCAGGGTTCCCTTGCGAATGGTGCCGACATCATAGGCCCCCGTGTACACCGCCAGGACCACAGCCTCTTGTCTGCCGCCGGAACCGGTGGCAAAGGCGATCTCCTGAAAATCCGAACGGGTCATGCCATGGTCGTAAAAAAGGCCGATGGGGTACAGATAGCCCCCTGCGGAATTGGGGTCCACGGCGATCAGCCGTTTCCCACGGCAATCCTCAAGGCGGTTGATGGCCGGATTGTCGGCGCGCACAATGACCTGACCCTGAAAATCCGCGCCCCCGTCAGGCTCCACAATGCGGGCGAACGCCTCGGAACCGAACCGGGCCAGGGAAATGTACACGAACGGATTGGTAAAGGAGATGTCTATCTCGCCCCGCTCCACCATCTTGATATGTTCGGCGAACGTATCGGGAAAAATCTGTCGAAGAGACAGTCCGGTCTTGTGCCGCAGGTACTCGAGCAGGCGGCGGTGGCGCTCAAAGGAGACGGAATGGGAGTACTGCGGCAGATATGCATAGGTGATGGCCGCGCTCGGGCCCGGAGGCGACACGCTCTCGACCTTGGACATGTCCACCTGCACAGTGGGTTCATTTTCCGTGCACGCAGCCAGGCAGGACAGGAAGAACAAAATCAGAAAACGTACAGATATCATCGGCGCCCCTTCTTCAATAAAACCTTTCGGGTTCTTTTACGTCAAAGGGACACAACGAACAACCACAAGCTTTGCCTTCACGACACGGGCATACGCCTGCGTCCTGCTTGAACCGGGCGCGCATATGCGGACATGCCGCGGCAAACGGACAGAGCGGTCGCAGGCCGCTCCGGGGACCTCGCACCGTGCGCCGCTTTCTTCGATTCACCACGCATCAACGCTTGATGCATGCGCGTCGACCCTGTATTCTTGTCCGGTCCATCAACCCAAGCCACGGAAGCGACTATGCACTCGGTCAAACGACTCGCCCAAATTGATTTCAATGTTCCCGGCGTCAAAGCGGTCGGAATGGAACTGATGAAGCTGCTCAACGCCCAAAACCCGGACACTGCCGCCATCGCCCGCACCGTCGAACTGGACCCGGCCCTCTTTGGTTCCATCCTGGCCTGCGCCAACTCCCCGCTTTTCGCAGGCGTCTCCGAGATCGTGGACCTGCGTACGGCCATCACCAGATTGGGACTCAAGGAAATCCGCCGCATCATCTTCCATGTGGTCCTGGACTCGGCTTTCCGTTCCGACAACGCCGACATCAACAAATTTCTGCGCGCCCTCTGGACCCAGAATCTGGCTGTGTCCCTGACCATGCAATGCCTTATTCAAGACTGCCCGCAGGTCAGGAGCCTCCCCCTGGACATGCTGGCCCTGGTCTATCCCTTGGGGCTCATGCACATCATTGGCATTCCGGTTCTTATCGTCAACAAGTACAGCGTGTTCGCTCAATTCATCCGCGAGGACCTGACCCGTCCTCTGCCGGAAATCCATGAACGGGAAAGAGAGATTTTTGACGGGTTCGATCATCCCGAACTGGGCGCGGAACTGGTCAAACGCTGGGGTTTTCCGGATTTCTTCCCCGCTGTCATCGCGTCCTACCACCAACCCGAGCCAACATTGGAAAAAAATCCCCGCACCCTGCACTCCCTGCTGCGTTATGCCCGTCTCCTGGCCGAGGAACTCGGATATTCGGCTCTTCCGAACGCGCCTGAAGGGTATTGGCTGGACGGCAACATCCTTGATCTTTCGGAAGTGAACAAGGACAAGCTCTACGTCGACGTCACGGACCAGATGGGCTGGATCGCGCACATGTTTTCCTGATCCCTTCTCGACCACACGACACGGCCGCCGCGTCCTTTCGGATGCGGCGGCCGTGTTCATTGCAACCGCCCGAACTCGCCGGTTTTTAGAATTTATAGGTCAGGCTCATGCCCGCCATGTGGGCATGGGCATCTTCCCGGGTCAATTCCACGATGCCTTCGGCAGGCCGGGCCTCATAGTCCCGGTCCGTCATCCAGAGATACCCGTAGGAAGCGTCCACGGTCCAGGCGTCGCTGAACTTCCAGCCGGCGCCAAGCGTCACGATCTGCCGGTCCGTGCACGGCACGGCAAAATCCTCGTGGTCGTCATTGACGGGAGATTGATCGTAGACATAGCCGGCGCGCAGGTCCAGGCGGTCGGTCAGGGCATACTCGGCACCAAACTCAAGCCGCCATGTATTGCTCCAGTTCTTGTCGCTTTCAAGCTCGCTCCCGAAAAATTGGGGATCGTCATACTCAATGATCAAAGATTTGTAGGAGCTCCATTTGGTCCACACCGCGTCAAATTCCAGGCTCAAGCGGTCCACGGGCTTGACCATGACACCCACGGTCACGGATTCAGGCACGGGCTCCGTGCCGGATACGCCTGTGTCGCTGAGGTTGAAAGCCGAAGGCGGCACAACACCCTTTTGCGTGAAATCCGCATCGCCGTGCACGGTGAGCTCGATCTCACTTCGCCACAGCACACCGAAAGCCAACCAGTCAAAAGGCCTGTAACGCGCCCCGAGGTTGACTCCATAGCCCCAGCCGTCAGCTGAAATTTCGTGCAGGACATCATGATCCGGATTCCTGTCCCCCAGCGTCATGTCATAGCTGAAATCCAGATAGGTCGCGTCCACGCCCACAGCCAGGGAAAAGGCATCGGAAAACTTCATGGCCAGATTCGGGGTGATGCTCACCGACTTGATGCCCGCATGGGAACAGTTGTAACGCCCGGCCCAGGTGTCCGGATCGTCGTAGTCCGTGCCCAGTCCCGCCCGGGAGAACATGCCCAGGCCGAACCAGTAGTTGTCCGAAAGCTGACGGGTATAGAACATGGTGGGCAAACCCCAGACCGAATCCTCAAAATCCATATCCTCCTGCCCGGCCCCATGCACGTCCATGGTTGCCATGGGCGCGATGGCGGTGGCTCCGATCTGGATCTGGTCACCCGGCAGATCCGTGATGTTCGCCGGGTTGTAGGCCACAGCCGAAGGGTCCGCGTCCCGGGCGACCATGGCCCCGCCCAGGGCATTGCCCCTGGCGCTCCACTCGTACACCCCATAGCCTGCGGCCCACGCCTGGAAAGGCAAAAAAACCACACACAGCACGAAAATCCATCTTCGCATTTCTTCTCTCCCGCTTGTGATTTGTCCTGCCAGCGTTGACAGAACCCCGGGACTGTAGCAGGCAAAAATAAAACGTCAATGAACTGTCCTCAATATTTAGTTCATTTTTTATGAATTAACGGGCGACCTGTTCAGCGTCGGTGAATCCATGACCATCAATGATCTTATGAAGTTCTACTCACCCCGGCTTGAAAGCATGCCCGAGCTGGCCCTGATCCTGGACCAAAACGGCGCCGCGCTCTTTGCCAATGGCGCAATGCGCAACGTACGGAACGCTCCGGACAGGGACGTCGCGCCACAGGACATCCTCGAACAGCTCCGCGCGGAAGTTCGGAACGAGGATTTCGCCCTGCTCCGGAAGGGCAGCTCCCCGATCCGGGAGACCCGTCTGCGCGTCATCCTCCCCGACGGAGCGGGGACCCGCCATGTGAATTGGAAATATGTGGCGATCCCGGCCACGGACGGCTTTATCATTCTCGCTTGGGGCACTTTCCGGGCCACGGGCGCCGGGCAGGAGATGGGCTTCACGGTCTCGCCAAGCGGAATCATTCAGGCCGCGAGTCCGGCGTTGTGCGACATCTGCGGGTATTCCCGGGACGAACTGGTGGGCAGGCCGGCCCGGCAGTTTTACTACTCGGCCTCGTCCCGAAAGCGCATCGTCAACCAACTCAATGAACGCAGCGAAGTCGAGAACGGCGCGGTCACCCTGCGCTGCAAGGACGGCTCTCCCCTCACCCTCTGGTACAGCGCCGAATCCATCCGCGACAAAAGCGGCCGCATCCAGGCCTACAGCGGTTTCTTCCAACAGCGCCCCTTTCCCTTTTCGTCCAAACTGGCCAGCGAGTTCACGCGCATCGTGGACGCCCTGCCCGATCTGGCCTGGGTCAGCGGCCGGGACCTGCGCATCGTCGCGGCCAACCAGGCATACCTCCAGGCGTACGGGCGCACCCGCGCCGAGGTCATCGGCCAGACGGAGTACGACTTCCTCGCCCCAGAACATGCCCGTTTCCCCATCGAGGCTACTCTCAAGGTATTCGAAGAAAAACAGGAGCTCCTCCTCCCCGCCGTGCCCCACCTCCCGAATCCGCAGATCTGGCACAGGGTCATTCGCCGCCCCATTTTTGATGATGACCACCAGGAGGTCATCGGACTGCTGGGCATTGCCCAGGACATCTCGGCCAAGGTCCTGCAGGAAAATGCATTCATGGATCAACTGCGGACACGAGAGGACGACGTGGTCGTGGTCACCGACGACCAGGGCCGAATTCTGCGGCGGTCCGCCCAGACCTTGAACCCTTCCATCTATGGCCGTCCCGAAGCCTTTGACGCCTACACCCTGGACATGCGGCCCGTGCTGGAACTGCTGCATGCCGACGATCTGCAGGCAGTGCGCCAAGCCATGCACCTCGCTCTACGAGAACACCGCGAACAGCACCTGGAATGCCGCATTCGCAATCAGGCCGGAAACTATTCCACGATCCTGGCCCGACTGGTCTACCACGACGCCATCTATGGGGAACCGCGCATGTACGTGGTGGTACGCGACATTTCCGAACAGGTCGGACTGCGCAAGGCCCCCATGGTCCTCGAGCGGCTCAAGCTCGCCTCGGGGTCGCGCACCGACCGTGAACTGGCGTCTTTCCTCAATGTCTCCGCGGCCGCCATCTCCAACGCCCGCAAAAACGAGCGCATTCCCCCGGACTGGATCATCGACACCGGCCTACGCACCGGCCGTTCCATAGACTGGATCGTCTGCGGAACGGTGCCAGGCCAAGCCTGACGGGGACGCCCAGGAATGCGGGTTCATCTGCCCGGAGTTCTTGTGCTTGGAGCGGGACATGGATAGAATTTAGCCAACGACCCCATACAGGAGTGAGAAACAGTGAAATCAATTTTACGCATGACCGTCATGCTTCTTTTGGCATCGGCCTGTGCCGGATTTTCGGCCTCCGCGACAACCCCGCAAGAGGAATGGCTGGCCCTGAACGAGGAGTTCATCAGCCTCTACACCCGGGGCGCCTATGATCAGGCCCTGGCCAAAGCCTTGAGGGAGGTCGATCTGGCGCAGGCTTTCACGCCCAAGGAAAACGCCGATCTGGCCACGTCCCTCAACAATCTCGGCGTGACTTACGCGGCCATGGGCAGATACGGGGACGCGGAATTTCCCTTGAAGAGGGCACTGGCCATGCGCGAAAAAGTTCTCGGGCCGGAGCATCCGGAAGTGGCCACGACCCTCGGCAACCTTGGTGAGCTTTTCGTGGCTCAAGGGCGCTCCTCCGAAGCCGAGGACGCGTTCATCAGAGCCCTGGAAATCCGCGAGTCAGCGTTTGGCACGGAAAACGCGGACCTCGCAGAAACGTTGAATAATCTGGGCGAGCTCTATTTCCGCAAGGGGCTTCTGGATCAAGGACAGACCATGCTCGCGCGGGCGCTGGCCATACGGGAAAAAGAGTTGGGTCCCCAGAATCCGCAGGTTGCCCGGACCCTCGACAACCTGGCCGGGATCGAACAGGCCCGCAGACGCTATCCCGAAGCCCAGGCCCTGCTGGAGCGCTCCCTGGCCATCAAGGAGAAGGCCCTGGGCCCCGATCACCCCTGGCTGATCAACACCCTGACCAGCCTTGGACAAGTCCTGGTGGCCCAAGGCCGGGTGGCGGAAGCCGAATCAATGGCGCACAAAGCCGTGGCCATCGGGGAAAAAGTGTATGGGCCGGGCAATGTGCGCATGGCCATCCCCTTGACAACCCTGGGCAATCTCCTCAAGGCCCAGAATCAGTTCGACGCGGCGGAAACGGCCTATGCCCGGGCTTTGAGCCTCCAGGAATCGGTGCTGCCCCCGGACCATATCGACATCGCGATTTCCCTTGGCAATCTGGCCGCGGTTCATTATGCCCGAGGACGCTTCTCCGAAGCCGAACCCATGTATGAACGCGCGCTGGTCATCAGCGAGGCCAATCTCGGCCAGGACCATGCCGATGTGGCGCAGTTGCTGCATAATCTCGGAGTGGTGAACCGCAAGGTCGGAAACCTCGACCAGGCCGAAACCATGTTCATGCGCGCCTTGGGCATTCGGGAAAAACTTTTCGGGATGTCGGATCCGTCCGTGGCTGAGACCCTGGAAGCCCTGGCCATGACCGTGAAGGACGCGGGTGACGAAGATGGCGCGGCCCGATATTCGCAAAGGGCCAAGGCCATACGGGACAAGGCGTTCTGAAGTTTCTGACACAAGAGCAATGCATTTGACTTGTTAATACGACTACACTTCTCGCTTCTTTCCCGAAAGTGACGGTGCTCTCCGGAGAATGGATGGTCATGAGTTGTTAGACGTTTTGTTTTGTTTTCGTTAGGTGGGAAGCGTCGTTTTCACGGTCGCACGAATCCATCCCAATTCGGGGTTTCAATTCAAAGTGAGGGGCAGGTTATACCGCAATGTTTGCGATCATAGGCTTATTCGTCGTAATTGGATGCGTTGCGGGCGGCTACGCCATGGGACACGGAAATTTCAGTGTTCTGTGGCAGCCAGCGGAATTCATCATTATTCTCGGTGCCGCAGTGGGAACCTTCCTGATCTCTTCTCCGCTCAAAGTCATCAAACTCACGATCAAGGGCTTCACCAGCGCCTTCAAAGCCAAAGCGGCGGGAAAGGGCGAATATCTTCAATTGCTGCGCGCCCTTTACGACCTGCTGACCCTGGCC
>CAXNFJ010000070.1:0-8026 GCA_964201165.1 Desulfomicrobium sp. | reverse complement strand
TACCGTCTGGCCCATCTGGTGGAAACCGGAGTTTCGCCAGCCGAAATCCTGCTTTTGACCTTCACCCGCAAGGCCTCCGCCGAGATGCTGCACCGCGCCGAAGCGCTCCTCGGCCACCAAGGCCTCGGGCATGTGCGCGGCGGCACCTTCCACGGTTTCACCTTCTCCCTGCTCAAGCAATACGCGGGCCTGCTCGGATTCGAGCGCGGGGCCACGGTCATGGACCGCTCCGACGGGGAAGAGATTCTCGGCCAGGCGAAGGATCACCTCAAAATCGGCAAGGGCGACCGCAAATTTCCCAAGCGGGCCACGGTCCTCGGCCTGTACAGCAAGAGCCGCAACAAGGAGCTGTCCTTGAGCCAAGTACTGCGCCAGGAAGCCTACCACCTGGGCACCTACGAGGACGACCTGGCCCGACTGTTCGCGGAATACGAGCGGCTCAAACACGAGTGCGGCCTGCTGGACTACGACGACCTCCTTTTTCTGCTGGAGCGCCTGCTGACCGATCACCCGCACATCCGCGAGACCGTGACGGCATCCATCTCCCACATCATGGTCGACGAGTACCAGGACACCAATCTGGTTCAGGCCCGATTGGTGCGTCTGTTGACCAAACCCGGCGACACCAACCCCAATGTCATGGCCGTGGGAGACGATGCCCAGTCCATCTACGCCTTTCGCGGCGCCAACGTGCGCAACATCCTCGATTTCCCGAAAGTCTTTCCGGGCGCCCGGATCATCAAGCTGGAACAGAACTACCGCTCCACCCAGCCCATCCTGGAACTGACCAACGCCATCCTGGACGGCTTCCGCGACAAATTCTGCAAGCGCCTTTTTTCCGAACGCACCGACTCCCGCCTGCCCGAACACGTGCTGCCCTTCTCGGACCGCAGCCAGGCCCGGCTGGTCACGACCAAGGTCGTGGAGCTCTCGCGCACCTATCCCCTGGATCAGATCGCTATCCTCTTTCGGGCTGGGTACCAATCCTACCATGTCGAAGTGGAGCTGAATAAAATCGGCCTTGGATTTCGCAAATACGGCGGGATCAAATTTTCCGAAGCGGCGCACATAAAGGACGTCCTGGCCTGCCTGCGCCTCGGCCAGAACGCCTCGGACCTGCCCGCCTGGCAGCGGGTCCTGGGCAACGTGCCGGGCATCGGCCCCAAGAGCGCCCAAAAGATCCACCACGCGGCCATGATCAACGATCAGGCCTACATCAAAGCCCAGCGCGTCAAACGGCCGGATCTCGACAATCTGTTACGCGTGCTGGACACCCTGCGCACCCAGGTCATGCGCCCGTCCACGGCCATCACCTTCGTGCTGGAATACTATCTGCCCGTGATGAAGGAAAAGTTCCCGGACGACTACCCGCGTCGGGAGGCCGGACTCGAAGAATTGACTCAGATCTCACTGGGCTATGAGGATATCCCCGCCTTTCTGGGGGACCTGAGCCTGGACAGCCCCGACGCCGAGGAAAAACGCGGCCAGGCCGTGACCCTGTCCACGGTCCATTCTGCCAAGGGCCTGGAATGGGATGCGGTGCTGGTCATCGATCTGGTCGAGGACCGCTTCCCGTCCCGCCACGCCATGAACGACAGCGACGACTTCGAGGAGGAACGACGTCTCCTGTACGTGGCCTGCACCCGGGCCCGCGACAGCCTGACCCTCTTTTCCCCCGAAACCCTGTACAGTCGTGAGCTCTCGGCCACCACTCCGGCCCGGGTCAGTCCCTTCCTGCAGGACATCCCCGCACACCTGCTCTCCCGCTACCGCGAACAGTTCACCGGCGGCGTGGGACTGCAGACGCTGCCGACCCCGCGCCGCGACCCCCTGAGCGGCCCGGTCAAATCCTGTCCCGGCCCGGGTGAAGACTTCCACGAGCCGCCACGCTCCCAGTCCAGCGCTCAGACCCCGGTCCAGGGCACCTATTGCCGCCACAAGATCTTTGGCCGCGGCAAGGTCGTCCAGCGTGTGGAACCGAACAAATACAAGATCAATTTCCCGGGATTTGGCTTAAAGCTCATCATCCAGGATTTTGTGGAACTTGAATGAGTGTTCAATCGCAAATGGGGCGCTGATCGCACATCAGCGCCCCATGTGCATTTGCGTTCCGCACCGCCACATTTATTCCCTCTGCCGATAACTCTTGCTCAACAGTTCATGACCTTGACATAGGCGCACAGAGCGTCTTTCTCCGCAGCCTCGCCCAGCCTCTGAAAAATCGACGCCAAGGCTTGGCATTCCGTGGCAAACACATTTTCATCCCCAATGATGGTGTACAGCCCTGTAGCCCGCATCACATCCAGGACCTGTTTCTTGAGCCCCGAAAAAACCAGCTCCACCCCGGTTTCACGCAGCTGCACGACAAGGTGCTGCAGCATCTCCTCCCCCGAAGAATCCATGGAATTGATGGCGTCTCCGACGACCAGAAGAAATCTGGCTTCTTTGTGATCGGCCACGGCCTTGAGCACGGCCTCCTCGAAGCAGGCGACGTTGGCAAAATAAAGCGAGCCGTCGAAACGCATGACCGTGACCCATGCCGAGGTGGTCACGCTCGGATGCACTTTCACATCCCGCAGCGTGCCGTCCCGGTAACGTCCGAGCACGGCGACGCGCGGCGCCATGGACCGGTGCAGATACAGGCCGATGGCCAGAATCGCTCCGACAATGATGCCCTTGTCCAGATGCGGAGCCGCGAGCAGGGTGACGGCGAACGTGACCAGGGCCACCATCCCGTCGGCGCGGCTGGCCTTCCATGTATGCTTCATGGCCTGGGGGGTGACGAGCCCCGTGACCGCCAGAACGATGATCATGGCCAGCACGGACTTGGGCAGATGGTACAGCGCGGGGGTGAAAAAAAGCAGGGTCAGAGCCACGAAGACGCCGTTGAAGACCATGGCCAGCCCGGTCTTGGCCCCGGCCTCAAGATTGATGGCCGAACCGGTGAATGAACCGCACGCAGGATAGGCTTGGAAAAAGGCCCCGCCTATGTTGGCCAAGCCTTGGCCGATCAGTTCCTGATTGGGATCGACATGCTGCCGGGCCTTGCTGGCCATGGCCTTGGCCATGGAGATGGATTCCATGAAGGCCACCAGAGCGATGATCAAAGCCGGAGTCAGCAATTGAAGCACAGCGTCAAGCTGAAACGTCGGCAGCCTGAAAGAGGGCAGGCCCGCAGGCACGCTGCCAACCACATCCCCGCCTCCGACCAGCTTCAAGGCTCCGCCTTCGATGCTCTTGATATGCCAGGAACGTTCGTCGATCACCATTCTGTCCGGGGCGTCCCCCAATTCGTACAGGGGGCCCGAGGCCTCCTCCAGAGGGCGCACGAAACGCAGCCGCCGCACCTCGCGCAGCAATTTTTTCTGATCCTGCTCCAGGATCTTCAGATCAATGCGCACAAGATCCATCTCGTGCCGCACGACCGCGGCCTCTTTCGCATCGTGCGCCTTGGCGGCCTGCCGCTCCCGCGAGGCCAGGGACGTGAGTGTTGTCTTCTGCCCGAGCATGCGCGTCTCGACATCCTCAAAGGAGGCCACGATCTCCCGGGCCCGAGGATTGACGATATCCGTCAGAACCGCGCTGCTCTTTTGCTCATACCCTGTCCACGCGCTGACCAGGGTGGTGATGATCACCGCCACAAGGACACCCGATTTGGCCAGCAGAGGAATTCTCTTCATGACCAGCATGAGCGCAAGTCCGAACACGGCCATGCCGATGGTCGGAAGATGGGTATGAGGGAGGTAGGCGAGCATCTCCCAGATGTCGTGCAGAAAAAAATCGCTGCGGCCCTTCGGGATGCCGAGCAAAAGGTCCAGCTGGGAAAGGCCGATGATGATGGCCGCCGCGTTCATGAAGCCCAGAATGACGGGATGGGAGACAAAATTGACGATGCTCCCGAGCTTGACCACACCCAGGAGCAACTGGATGAATCCCACCAGAACGGTCAAGAGAAGCGCCAGTCCGATATATTCCGGGGTGTTCGATACGGCCAACGGCGTGACGGCGGCAGCGGTCATGAGCGAGACGATGGCCACCGGGCCCGTGGCCAACTGCCTGGACGACCCCCACAGGGCGCCGATGATGGCCGGTACGAAGGCGGTATAAAGGCCGAAATAAAGCGGCAATCCCGAAAGCTGGGCATAGGCCATGGCCTTGGGCACCAGGACCAGCGCGCCCGTGATGCCGGCCATCAGGTCGGCCCGCACGGTCAAGCCCGTGAACGGAAACCACAACAGAAAGGGAAAAAAACGCAGCAGCCTGCCCGACATGATACATCCTTGCCGCAAAAAAAACGTAATAAAGCCCTCGTTCAGGCCACTTCGGCGGCCTGTCGACATTTCCCCTAAGCGGTCACGACCAGCACGGCGCAATGCGCCCACCCGCAAACCTCTTTGGTCACCCTGCCCATGAACATCTTGGGCCAATGCCCCTTGTTCACCCCGCCCAGCATGATCATATCCACCTGCCGTTCGTCAGCGGCCTGGACGATGATGTCTGACGGGTGGCCAACCCCGGTCAGCGCCTCAAAGTCGACGTTCGGCCATGTTTCCCGCCCCCGGGCGCAGACCTCGTCGACCAGCTTTCGGGCAGCGGCCAACCGGCTCTCCCGTCTGGCCACGCAGAGAACGGTCAACCGCTTCAGGGTGGAACAGCGACCCAGGCTCAAAGCCTCCTTGGTGGCCAGACGGCTGCTCCACGAGTCGTTGATCGCGAGCAGCACATGCGCCCCGGAAATCAAGAAATCGCTGGGAACCACGAGCACCATGGGAAAGCCGAGCCCGATCACCTTGGCCGTCATGCTGCCCACCAGCAAGTACAAACGGCCGGCCCGGCCATGGCGGCCCATGAGGATCACATCGGCATTGCGCATCCGGGCCTGCTCGACGATAGCGCTTTCGGGGTTGGTTGACCCGATGACCACCACCTCGCACTCCACGCCGCTGTCCTGGGCCATTCTGCGCACCTGCTCCAGATACGGCGCGATCTCGTTCTGGCGTTTCATGACTTTGGAGTTGGCCGAACTGAGCGATTCGGCATCCGTGGCGACCACGTGCAGGACCACCAGCTTGGCGGCGCAGGCCTGACCAAAAACGATTGCCTCCTGCACGGCCCCGTCGCTGAAAGAGGAACCGTCCGTGGCCAGAAGCAACGTCTTGGCCTCGCCCAGGAGGCTGGTCGAAAATCGGTGCATGCCTGCTCCGTGTTTACGCATTAGAGAATGAACGCCAAGCTAGCACCGCCTGCAGGACAAGACAAGGACGGCAGGCGTGCGGCCGTCAGCGCACGGTGTCTTGCCAATTTCATTTCTCTCGTCGTACACACCCGTGACGAGCGTCAGAGCATGCATGATCAGAATCCATTAGCCCCATTGCGAACGCTTCACGCCCTTTTCTCCAAGGCCGGACGTTCAGGCATGCCTCCCGGCCAGCAGATACAGAGACCGACAAATTCATACCACAAGGAAGACGTATGCACCCCACCATCATCGGCACAGTCCGCTCCCCCCTGCTGAACCGGGACCAGTGCCCCAAATACGGCGACGCCTCCCTGCCGCCGGTCTGGATCGAACTCAACCCGGAGTTCGAACTCGCGGCCACGGACCTGCAGATCGGGGACGCCATCCTGGTCCTGACCTGGATGCACCAGGGCGACCAAAGCGTGCTGCGCTGCCATCCACGGGGCAATACGGACCTTCCCCGGCGAGGCATCTTCTCCACCCGCTCCCCCGACCGGCCCACCCCCATCGGCCTGCATGCGGTGCGCATCACCGGCCGTGAGGGACTGCGCCTGCAGGTGCATCCGCTGGAGGCCATCGACGGCACTCCCGTCATCGACATCAAGCCCGACAACGCCTCCGCCCCCGGACAGACCGAATTTTCCGCCCTGGTCAATCCGGACACGGGCCTGGCCATTCTGGAGGCCGGCCGCGACGGCTGGCTGCGCGGGCTCTTCGCCGGTTTCAACGGCAACATCAGCATGCGCCAGGGACAGCGCGTGGTCATCACGGCCACGGGCAGCGCCAAAGGCCACCTCTTCCCGCATGATCTGGCCGTGGTCGCCCTGGACACAGGCGCTTCCCTCTCCTCGGCGCCGGCCTCCTCGGAACTTTCCGTGCATCTGGAAGTGTACCGCACCCAGCCCCGTGCGGAGGCCATCGTACACACCCACCCGCCCAGACTCATCAGCCTGTCCCTGCGCAAGGAAGGCCCGCTTCTGGATCTGCCCCTTTTCGAAGGCCAGGCCTTCGCCCAAAAACTGATCCGCGTGCCGGCCCACGCACCGGGCACCGCGCACCTGGGCCAGGCGGTAGGCCAGGCGAGCCGGGATTTCGAGGCGGTGTTCATGGACAACCACGGCCTGGTCTGCTGGGGGGAAACCATGATCCAGGCCCTCAGCCTGTCGGAGGAACTGGAAAGTCTGGCCGGGATCGCCCTGAAACGTTGAACTGTCCACGCGACCGGCATCGCATCCAGGGTCGTCCGGCGATATCGGCTTCACCACCGGGCTTATGCTCAGCCTCCGCAACATCACGTCACTCAAAACGCTTCGGCCGATCCGGGGCGTTTTCCTTTTTTTATTTCTCATCTCCTCATTTTTTTGCTTGCCAAAAGCAAAATACCCATCTATTTACCCCGAGCATTTCTTGAGGGATTTCCCCCTTTCCGCACGGCCCTTCTTGAGCACGATCGCTCTCTGATCCGGTTTCACATGTTTTCGAAATGCCCTTTTCCCGCCTTGGACAGTCGGCCTCACGGTTATGGCCCGGTTCCAGTGCCGGGTATATTCTTTTGACCGCGAGGCAAACGGCCCGCAAGGTATTACTATGACTACTTTTTCCGAATTAGGTCTCTCAGAGTTGAGCATCCAGGCCCTGTCCCGCAAAGGATTTGAAGAGCCGACCCCCATCCAGATCAAGACCATCCCGGCCGTACTGGCCGGAGAGACCGACATTGTCGCCCAGGCCCAGACCGGCACGGGCAAGACCGCGGCCTTCGGCCTGCCCCTGCTGGAGATGCTGAATCCGGAGATCCGCACCGTGCAGGCCCTGGTGCTGGCCCCCACCCGTGAACTGGCCATCCAGGTGGCCGAGGAGATCAACTCCTTGCGCGGCGGTCGCAATATCAGCGTCGCCCCTATTTACGGCGGTCAGTCCATGGAAATTCAGCTGCGCAGCCTCAAAAAAGGCGTGTCCGTGGTCGTGGGCACCCCGGGCCGTGTGCTTGACCATCTGCGCCGGGGCAGCCTGAATCTTTCGGGCATCCGCTTCCTGATCCTTGATGAAGCCGACGAAATGCTGAACATGGGTTTTCTGGACGACGTGCTGGAAATCATGGAGCAGACGGCCACCGAAAAACGGACCATGCTCTTCTCCGCCACCATGCCTCCTGAAATCCTGCGCATCGCCAAGAAATACATGGGCGATTATCAGGTCATCCGGGCCGAATCCGACCAGCTGACCGCCCCCCAGACCGACCAGATCTATTTCGAGGTCGCCATGAGCGACAAGTTCGAGGCCCTGTGCCGGATCATCGACATGGAATCGGATTTTTACGGGCTGGTCTTCACCCGGACCAAGATCGACGCCGACGCAGTGTCCCAGCGCCTCATGGAGCGCGGCTATGAAGCCGACACCCTGCACGGCGACATGTCCCAGAGCCTGCGTGAAAAGATGCTGATCAAATTCAAGAAGAAGCTGGTCACCATCTTGGTCGCCACCGACGTGGCCGCGCGCGGTATCGACGTGCACGACCTGACCCACGTCATCAATTTCGATCTCCCCCACGACCCGGAAGCCTATGTGCATCGCGTGGGCCGCACCGGCCGGGCCGGCAAGCAGGGCATCGCCATCACCTTCATCACCCCGTCCGAGTACCGCCGCCTGCAGTTCATCAGCAAGCACGCCCGCACGGACATCCGCAAGGCGCGGCTGCCCAAGGTCTCGGATGTCATCAACATGAAGAAGGGCCGCATCCGGGCCGAGCTGCAGGAGATCATGACCACAGAGCCGGAGCTGGAATTTTTG
>CAXNFJ010000069.1:0-8047 GCA_964201165.1 Desulfomicrobium sp. | reverse complement strand
CAGCACCGTCTGCAGGTCCGTGGCCTGCGCGAAACAGCAGCGCACGGGCCATTCTCCGGATCGGTATCCACGGGCGTAGATGTCGGCCAGAGCGAGCACTCCTGCGGGCCTCAAGACCCGCAAAAACTCCGCGAGCACCCGCTCCTTGTCGGTCAGGTTCCACACGCATTCGCACAGTACCAGATCCAGGCACCCATCAGGCAAAGGCAGATGCGCCAGATCGGCCCGCGCGACCTTCAGCTGCCTATGCCTTGATTCTCGCAGAAAACCGGCGTTCAAATCCAGCCCCACGGCCCGCGCTCCATGCTCCTCAAGCAGGACCAGGCTCGCCCCGCATCCGCACCCGGCGTCGAGAACCAGACCACCTCGCAGCGGCCCTGCCAGCTCCAGCATGCGCCGGGTCAGCTTCTCGCCGCCCGGACGCAGAGCCCGGCCCAGGGTCGCCCTGACCGGTGCGGACGCATAAAGCTCACTTGTCCTCAAGCAGCTGCTCCACTTCGAAGATCCGCCCCAGGGCCAGCTCTTCGTAAATAAACGCGGCCCCGCATTTCGGGCAGACCGGAAGCTCCACATGAAAGACCTGGCCAAGATACGCGAGTTCGACCTTGCCGGGCTCAAGGGGCACTCCGCACGGTTCACAGCTCCAGTTCATGTCCTCGGGCAAAAATACGAGACTCATATCCGTCCTCCCGCGATGCGCATGCGATGACTCCAGGCTTTCAGCACGGTGAAGACGTCCCGCTCCTCCCGGTATTCCACCCAGAACGTGACCTCGCCCAGTTCGTGTGATGCGATCCTGCGGCCGTCATCACCATGGATAAAACAGCGCCCGTTCTCTTTGGACTTGAAAATGACCTGACGCAGATCGTCCTCCAAAATACGGCGCTCCTCAAGCACGGCGGCCACGGACTCGGATATGTGAAGACGCACATCCTCCCAAGGCTGCCGAGACACACCGGCCTGGCCGTAACGCTCCAGCACCGCCGTCTTGAGCATGCGCCGGTTGACCCGGCGAAGCGAGATGCTCGCCGGAGGTTCGCTGGCCGGATGCGCCAGTTCCGGGAACAGGAGATCGAGGATGTGCAGCACGGGTTTGCCGGTCTTGGCCAGCTGATCCCGGCACATGGCGCAGTAGGTCAGAAAATCCGCGTCGGACTGGGCCACGCGGGCCGCCGCCACCTTGCGGGCCAGGGCCGGATTCACGTTGTCCATGAGGCCGCCGAACCCGCAGCACTCGGTCAACTCGCCGGACATGGGCAGAGCGGCGAGGGGCTGCCCCATGTTTTCGAGCAGCGTGCGCACATCCTTTCTCGTCCCTTCGTCATGCCGCGACGTGCATGGATCCGACAGGGCCAGGGCCGGATGCGCGGCGGCCGCAGGCACGGACTGACCGGCCAGCACGGTCCAGACTGAAATCGCGTTCAATTGCGGCAGGTGCTCACGAAACATCTTCAGGCAGGTCGAGCAGGCTGTGACGATCTCGGGCCGACCCATGTTGATCCAGATCGTTTCCAACTTCTTCGCAAGCTCCGCAAACTCCTCCGTCCGCCCGGACCAATGGGCCGGGGCCGCGCAGCAATCAAGCCAGATTCCCGTTTGCGGTTCCAATTCGAGCAAGCGGTCGTACAGCCGTAGCGTCTGCGCGGGCCGGATTCCGGAGAGCTGACAACCGGGAAAAAAGAGGGCCATGCTCGCTTCCGTACCCGGTGCGTGACGGGCCAGGGCGGCCTGTTCGCTTCCCGCCGCACGCATCTCCTCCAGGGCGAACCAGTGGGCCGAGGGCGGCATGCGCTTTTCCCGCACCATCTGCCGCCGAGCGTCAAGGCACATGTCGGCCATGGAGAAATCATTGGGGCACAAGGTCTCGCACTGACCGCACAGGGAGCAGGAATTGATGAACGTGTTGGCCTGACGGGCGCCCTGGACAATGGCCAAGTTGTTGAACACGCGGCGGGCATAGGATTTGGGATACGCGCCGTATTCATGCAGATACACGCAGTGGCGCACGCATTCCAGGCACTGGCAATCAATGCAGCGTCCCGCTTCCTGCGCGCCCTCCTGCCGGGTGTAGCCATCCGCGCCTGCGGGGATGACCGGTTTCCGGGATGGAATGTCCCTGGTCTGGGTGAAAAGGTCTGTCCGACCGTGACGCAAGGGCACCCGGCTCGAGGTCAGAGACGCGCCCTGAAGAAAACGGTCCATGGACACGGCGGCTTCGCGGCCATGGGACATGGCGGTGATGAACCTATAGGGATGATCCGTCAGACCCATGCCGCCGGTGAACCAGCCGGGCCGGTCCAGGGCAAAGGTCAGGGGATCGGGAGAACCGAGGCCGGCCAGCAGGTCCGGCGCGATTGTATCATCCTGACCCACATACACGACGTCGGCCGGATGGGCCGCGATCAGGGCGCCATCCAGCGCGGGCACGGCCGTGAAGGTCACGTGCAGGGCGGTCAGGCGACGCAATTCCTCGTCCAGGATTTCAACGGGCAGAACGGAGCCGGGCAGCTTCCGCAGCCATGCGCCGGGAGCGGAGTCAAGATGGTACACGCTGACCGGATAGCCCTTTTTGGCCAGATCGAAGGCCACGGCGAGGCTACTCGAACCGGAGCCCAGCACCGCCACCTTCTTGGGCCGCGCCGGAAGGCGCAGAATCTTGCCTTTGGGCTGCGTCTCGCGGATGCACAGCCGCTCAAGCAGGCCGATCTTGATCGCACCGCCCAAATCCTTGCGGATGCAGAACTGCTCGCACGGGGCCTCGCACAGCCGGGCCGTGATCGCCGCCAGGGGCATGCTCTTCTCCAGAATGGTCCGGGCCGCGTCCACCTCGCCCTGGGCCATGGCCTGGGCGAAGGCGCGGGCGTCAACGCTTAGGGGGCACCCTGCACGGCACGCCGGGGGTTCTTCCTGAATGCATTTGGCTTCCCAGTCCCGCAATTCCTTTTGGTCCATGCCGTCTCCTTGAAATAAAAAAGCCCTCCGGACGCAGGAGCGCCCGGAGGGAAGTCAATCGGGTATTACTTTTTCATCGCGGCCAGAATCTTTTCCGGCAGCGCGGGCAGCTCGCGGACACGGGCGCCGCAGGCATTGTACACCGCGTTCAGGACCGCGGCATGAGGAGCGGTCAGGGGCATCTCGCCCACGCCCGAGGCACCGTGAGGGCCGGCGGGACGGGGAGTTTCGACATAGATGATCTCCATGTCATCCGGGATGTCCTTGGCGTAGGGGATGCCCGCGCCACGGATGGTCGCGTGCTTTTTGAGATCCTCGTAATCCTCGCTCAGGGCCAAACCGATGCCCTGGGCCACGCCGCCGTGGATCTGGCCGTCAACCACCGAGTAGTTGTTGACCTTGCCGATGTCGCCGACGGTGACCATCTTCTCGACCGTGGTCTTGCCGGTGGCTGTTTCCACGGCGACCTCGGACAGGAACAGGCCGTACATGTAACAGCAGAATGGGCTGCCCTGGCCGTTGGCATCGCAATCCTTGGCGGGTGCGGTCCACTTGCCGTTATAGCGCAGGGGCAGTTTTTCGGCGACCATGTCCTTGTAGGTGCGGAAGCCGCCGCCCTTCTTGCTCATGGCCTTCACCAACTGCTCACAGGCATTGACGATGGCCTGGCCGCCCACGACCTGCGAACGGCTACCGCCGGCGGGACCGGTGTTCGGGGCCACGCGGGTGTCGTTCATGACGAGACGGATCTGGTCCGAAGCGATGCCCAGGGGACGCAGGGATTCGTGCGCCGTGCCGAGGGTGCCCATGTCGGCGCCCTGGCCGTGATCCTGCCAGCAGGCGTAGATGGTCACGGTGCCGTCGGCCATGAGTTCGGCGTCGGCTGCGGCGCTGTCAGCACCGTCCAGACCCGCACCGTACACGCCCAGCGCAATACCCACGCCGCGTTTCACGGCAGCGGTGGAATTGGCGGCGGCGCGCTTCTTGGCCTCTTCATACTTGGGCCGCATGATGTCGAAGATCTCGGGCAGGCTGTACACTTCCGGATCCTGGCCCGTGGGAGTGGTGGAACCCTTGCGATAGATGTTCTTGTAACGCAGATCGAAAGGATCCATGCCCAGCTTCTCGGCCAGCTCGTCCATGAGGGACTCGGACGGGAACTCGCTCTCCGGCGCGCCGTAGCCTCGGAAAGCCGCGCCCCAGGCGTGGTTGGTGCAGACCGTGCGGCCTTCGCCACGGATGCTGGCGATGTCGTAGCCGGCACCGATGTACTGGGCGCCGCGCAGGGTCAGAAGGTCACCGAATTCCGAGTACGGGCCGTGGTCGACGGTCCAGTCGGTTTCCATGCCGAGCAGCTTGCCGTCCTTGGTGGAGGCCAGACGCAGCGTGGTGTGGAACGGGGAGCGCTTGCCGGTGTAGGCCTGCTGCTGACGGTAATCGTAACCCAGAAACACCGGACGGCCGGTGGCCAGGGCGGCCGCGCCGACGAGGGCTTCCATGGTCGGGCTGAACTTGTAGCCGAAGGTGCCGCCTGCGGGGTTCTGGACCAGGGCCATGTTCTCGACTTCGATGCCGAGACCGGGCGCGATCATGTACATGTGCAAGTGCAGGCCGATGGACTTGGAGTGGATGATCAGCTTGCCGTCGTCATCGATGTAGGCGAAGCCGCAGTCCGGTTCGATGGGCAGATGGGGCTGGCGCTGGGTGTAGTAGCTGCCTTCGATGACCACGTCGGCCTTGTCGAAGATGGGCTTTGTTTCGCCGCCCTTGGCGATCTTCTGGATGTAGTAGACGTTGGGCGTGCCGGGATGGATCTCGATGGCGTCTTCGGCCATGGCCGCCGGGGCGCTCATGTATTCGGGCAGCTGCTCCAGCTTGACCACGACCTTCTTTGCGGCGGCCTTGGCGTTGGCTTCGGTGTCGGCGCAGACTATGGCGATGGCGTCGCCGTACTGGAAGACCTTTTCATCGCAGAGGATGGGCCGATCCCAGCCGTCGCCGAGGTTGGAGGGGAAGGTGATGAGACCGGTGATGCGGTTCTTGCCCTTCACATCCTTGTGGGTCACGATCTTGTACACGCCGGGCATTTTCTCGGCCTCGGCCGTGTCGATGCCCAGGATCTTTGCATGGGACACTTCGGCCTGGACCAGGGCGCACATGAGCGCGTTCTCGGGCAGCTTCAGGCCCAGATCGGCGCCAAAATCAAGCGTGCCGGTGACTTTGCCCAGGGCCGAGGGACGAGGCTGTCTCGTGCCCCAGACCTGGCCATTCGCAGGCTGTTTGTACTCCAGGTCGGCCGCGCTCTTTTCGCCGCGCAGGACCTTGGCCGCGTCCATGACCGCGTCTACCAGCGGTTTGTAACCGGTGCAGCGGCAGGCGTTGCGATGTTTCTGGAACCAGTCGCGCACGTCTTCACGGGAGGGGCTGGGATTGGTGTCCAGCAGGCCCTTGGCCGAGACGATGAAGCCGGGGGAGCAGAATCCGCACTGGGCCGCGCCGTGGAGCATCCAGGCGAGCTGCAGGGGATGCGGATTGGCCGGGGTGCCGATGCCTTCGATGGTGGTGACGCAAGCGCCGTCCTCGACGCGCTTCATCTTGGTCGCGCAGGCACGGACAACCTTGCCGTCCATGATCACGCTGCACGCGCCGCACTGGCCTTCGCCGCAGCCGACTTTGGTGCCGGTCATGCCCAGGGTTTTCCTGATCACGTTGACCAGGGTGTCTTCCGCGTCAACCACCAGATTTCTGGCGATGCCATTGACCACAATTTGCTTTTTAATCATTCCCGTTCCTCCAAATGACAATTTGAGTTCCCAAACAGATTTCGCGCAGGGTCCTAGAGCTTGCCGAAGCCGCAGGCCGGGTAGTGGCAACTGGGGCAGCTTTCGCACAGGCCTCCATGGCCGAACGCAACAATATCCTTGCGTTCCAAGCGTTCCCCGGAGAGCAGACGGGGCACGATCAGATCGAAAATACTGGCTTTGTAGTACATGACGCATCCGGGCAGGCCGACCACGGGCACGTCGCCCAGATAGGCGAGCATGAACATGGCCCCCGGATAGGTGGGCGCGCCGTAGGAGACGACACGCGCCCCGGTCGCGCGGATGGCGGCAGGGGTCTGATCGTCCGGGTCCACGCTCATGCCGCCGGTGACGGCGATAAAATCCGCGCCGCGACTTTTGAGGCCCTGGATGGCGCTGGAAGTCATCTCCACCTGGTCGGAGACAAAGACCTGGTCGAGGATGGTAGAGCCCAGGGCTTCGAATTTTTTCTTCAGGACAGGGCCGAATCCGTCCTTGATGCGGCCGGTGTAGACCTCGCTGCCCGTGGTCACCACGCCGACCCGGGCGGACTTGAGGGGAAGAACCTGAATGAGGGGCGCGTGCGCGCGGCATACGGCCTCGGCTTCCTGCAGGAGCGCTTCGGGCACAGCCAGGGGGATGACCCGCGTGCCGCCCAGAACCCGCCCCGCCTGCACGAACTGACCGGTGTGGATGGTGCCGAAGGTCACATCGGTTATACTGTTGAGTTCGAACAGCGCGTCCACATCGATGCGCAGCACCCCCGCATGGGCGGCGGTCAGCGTCGACTTGCCCTCGCAGGCCGAACTGATGGAGATGCCCTGTCCGGCGGCGGCCCGGGCCAGACGCAGGGCGCATTCGTCCTCGTGCACGTAACCGTCCCGGGGATCGAACACATACAAATGAGCCTTGCCTATATCGAGCAGGGTGGAAATATCATGCGGAGTGACTATATGCCCGCGCCTGAAGGCCGGGCCCTTAGCCTCGCCCGGAACAATGCGCGTGATGTCATGACAGAGAACGGTGCCGACAGCTTCTTCAACAGGGATGGCTTTCATCATTTGTCCAAAACATATCGTACGTGACATTATCAAATTAAAATATGCCAATATTGATATATTTCAAGGCCTTAACTGCCATGTGATCATGGGCGACTCCCGGCACGGCACCGAATTCGGCACCGGAAACGGGCCGATGTCCTGGATGTCACACAAGAATCCGGGTATGCCAAAAAAGGCATAGCAGAACAATTAAGGCAAAAACAAGGCCACTCCACTCAATACTTTATTCTCAATATCGCTAACATACTGATTTAAAATTAAATATTAGTTCCATAAAAACATATGCACACCGATCCCTATGCGCACCCCAAGCTTGCGCAATGGAAATTGTCCCAAATGGAACCACTCGTATCCGGCCCAACGTGACATAATGACACACACGTCCATGCTCCGGACCGATCCGAAACCGCCTTACAAGTCCGCAGGTTGCCGCTACGCGTGGTCTGATTTCTTTACCTTCACAAATTATGCCTTACCAGGCATAGTATATGCTTTCAGCCCGCTATAACACGTCCAAGGAGAACTCATGAATATTGCCATCAGCGCTGCCGGATCGACCCTGGACAGCCAGATTTTCGATGAATTTCACCGCACGCCGTTTCTGCTCATCGTCAATGTGGACACCATGGAATGCACAAGCATCCCCCATGAGGCCCATGAAGGTTCCGACGCGGCCCTGGCCAACACTATTCTGGAACATCGGTGTGAAGCGGTGATCACCGGCAAACTCGGAGAGGAAGCGTTCAAGATCCTGGCCGACGACCACGTGACTCGCTATGTCGGATCAGGGCTGACGGCGGGCATGGCCCTGGAGGCCATGGAAGCGCGAGGTCTGAAGCTCATCCGAAATCCTGATGGATCGGATGAGTGCAATGAGAATCATCACGAACTGGAAGAACTGCAGGTCTGCAGCGGGCACCACCACTAGCGGCCGACGTAACCCAGGCCAGGCCGGCAGTTACGGTCTGGCCTGGCGCCGGGCCAACGGTGTAAGCGGCGTGGCCGCGCGGGGCCTCGTGTTCTTTTCGGCAAAGCTCTGCACCCCTTCGGCGAAGATGAGCCGGGCCTGGGTCACGGCCGCTTTCTCCACGGCAGTGTACCAGGCGTTGAACTTGTCCCGAAACCGCCGGCCCGCGGGAGTCAGGCGGTACCCCCCGCGCTTGGCGCCCACAGTCTCGACCAGCTCCTCGCCCACGGCATCTTCCGTGGCCCGTAGCTTTCCCCGGGCTGCGC
>CAXNFJ010000068.1:0-8069 GCA_964201165.1 Desulfomicrobium sp. | reverse complement strand
GGGAAGACGCCGAATTTTCGATGAATTACGTAAAAAGTGAAAGCGGCCCGGAGGCCTCGAAGGCGTGCGTCTCAAGAAAGCACTGGCGCATGTCGGGCCTGAATCATGTGGCCAGGGCGCTACTCCGGGCAGGGCACGTTCACATACGGATCAGTCGCGATCCTGTAAACGGGCATTTTTGGGGACAGGGGCCGGGCATCGAACGATCGTATCGTAGGCCCGCCGCATTACAGGAAATCAACCGGATCAATGGAGCGCAGGCGTGCGACTTGAGCGAAAGGAGAATCTCATGAAAAATTCATTTGCGATGCCCAAGATCTGGGCGCATCGCGGCGCGCGCAGCGTGGCTCCGGAGAACACCATGGCCGCGGCCCGGGCCGCCCTGGCCCAGGGCGCGTACGGCTGGGAGCTGGACGTGCACATCACCCTCGACGGCGAGGTCGTCGTCACCCACGATCATGGCCTGCGCCGCGTGACGGACATCGCGGCCAGACCGGGCATGCCCCCTCGCGCGCAGCATGTCGTGAACCGGCTGACATTGGCCCAGATCCGCAGTCTGGACGCAGGGAGCTGGTTCGCCCGGCGCGATCCGTTCGGGACCGTGGCGCGGGGTGAGGTCGGCGCGGAACAGCTGGCGGCTTTCGCCGCGGAATCCATACCCACCCTGGCCGAGGCCTTGGCCTGGACCCGCGAGGCCGGTCTGGCCGTCAATGTCGAGATCAAGGACATGCTCGGCGGGAATGACGACGGTCTGGTGCGTGGCGTCACCCGGCTGATACGGGCTTCCGGCATCGCGGAGCGGGTGCTGGTGTCCTCGTTTCGGCCCGCGTCGCTGGAATTGTTCCGCGCCCTTTGTCCGGAAATGCCCGTCGGGCTGCTACTGGATGAGAACGCCCTGCGGGCCTCCACTGCGAACATTCTGGGCAGGCTTCGGAACCTGGGCGCGGCGGCCCTGCACCCGTCCCTCAAGGGGCTTTATCCCGGCCGCATCGCCGAGATCCGCGAGGCCGGATTCGACGTCAACGTCTACACCGTGAATCGGGACGAAGACATCGCCGCGCTTGCACGGGAAGGGGCGACGGGCATCATCACCGATTTTCCGGCCCGGGCGGTCGCTGTTTTAGCGCGGCTTGAGCGGGACGGAGGCGGGGCATGAAATTGACCCATCCCCCCAAGGCCGTGTTCTGGGACATCGACGGGACGCTCATCACCACCGAAGGACTGCACTTCGAGGTCGTCCGCGACTGGTGCGCGGTCCATGGCCACGTTCTGACGCCCAGCGCCAACGTGGAACTGCTGGGCAAGACCATGCCGGAGAAATGGGCCATTCTGCGGCCACGCCTCACCGTGCACTCGACCGAAGCAAAATTTCGGGCGGACTGCGCGCGCATGTACATGGACAGGCTGCGTCCGGACATGATGCGCAGCGGCCCCGTGGACGCGGTGCGCCGCTTGCATGGGATGGGCGTGCCGCAAGCCGCCGTGTCCAACGGCGAAGCGCCGGTCATCGAGGCCAATCTGCGGGTTCTCGGTCTGTGGGAACTGATGCGCTTCACGGTCTGCGGGAACGACGTGGCCTTCGGCAAGCCCGCGCCGGATCCGTATCTGGAGGCTGCCCGGCGGGCCGGATTCAGGGCGGGGGAGTGCATGGCGGTCGAAGATTCTCCGGTGGGCGTGGCCTCGGCGGCCGGGGCGGGCATGTTCGTGCTGGCTTGGCCCGAGCATGTTCTTGAGCTGCCCGGGGCGGATTTGGTGCTGCGCGATGAACGCGATTTTCCATGGGAGCTTTTTTGAGCAAGGGCTGCGTGCGAAAAGACGGCCTGCCCCGCGCACATGCCGGAGCAGGCCTTATTTCTTACCAGGACAGGGTTTTGGTGTTGCCCGCGAAGAGCGCGGTTCCGGTCAGGTCCGGACTGCTGACCTTGAGTCCCGGCAGCAGGTCCGCCTCGGCGACTCCGTAGTGTTTCATGCACATGGGGCAGATGAAGACGGTGCCGCCGTTGTGCAGGATGTCCGCGATCATTTTTTGCTGAGCGGCGTAGGGAGCGGCGTTCTTTGCGGATCCGATGGCCACGGCCTTGTCATTGAGGAAGAGGGTCAGTGGATGCTCGCGTTGCAACTGGTTGTTTCCGAAGGAGATGGCCATGCTTGCGCGGTGAGGCTCGTCGGAGGTCAGGTTGATGAACAGGGGATCTCCCGCGCTGGCCAGTCCGATCCAGCCGAAAGTCAGAATGCCCGCGATAAACAGGGAAAAAAGGGTTTTCATGTATTTTCTCCGTGAAACAGGGTTGTAAGGCGATGTCTGAAGCGCTCTTCCGTGCGTGTTCTCACCCCGCCAGATAACCCCTGGCCAGTGCGCGGTATTCCCGAACCTGGGCCTCGACCCATTCCGGGCCGTGGCCCAGTTCCCGCGCCATGATATCGGCCACGTCCGGCGCGATCTCCATGCTCACGGCCGCGTCCAGAATGAGCGCCCGGGTGCGGTGGCGGAGCACGTCGGACAGGGTCTGGGCCCACTCCCGGCGCACGGCCCAGGCCACTTCGGCCCGCAGGTAGGGCAATTTGTAATGCAGGGGCTGGCCGAGGGACGGCTCATGGCGGATCATTTCCCGGATTTCCTCGATATCGCTGCCATAGACAGAGAGATGGTCCCGTGGGTCCACGCCGTTCATCCAGCCATGCAGGGGCAGGTTTTCGGTTTTGCAGGAGCGCTGGGCCAGGCCCGCGAAGCGGGCGGCCTGGGTCACGGCATCCTCGCCCATCTTGCGGTAGGTGGTCCACTTGCCGCCGGCGATGGTCACCAACCCGCTCTGGGAGATGGTCAGGTGGTGGTCCCGGGACAGGGACGAGGTCTTGCCTTCGCCCTCGGCCCGGATGAGCGGCCTGATGCCGGCAAAGACACTCAGGATGTCGCTGCGCTGGGGGTCGCGAGTCAGGTAGCGGCCCGCGTGTTCGAGCAGAAAATCGATCTCCTCGTCCATGGGCCTCGGCTCGAAGCTGGCGTCGTCGAGGGCCACGTCGGTGGTCCCGACCAGAACCCGTCCGTGCCAGGGCACGAGAAAGATGACGCGGCCATCGTCCGTGTGCGGCACCATGATGGCCGTGTCGCCGGGGGAAAAGGACTTGTCCAGGACCAGATGGATGCCCTGGGACGGAGCGATGAGCTTCGGCGCCCTGGCGTCGTCCAGGCGCAGGATGGAGTCGACGAACACGCCCGTGGCATTGATGACGGTCTTGGCCTGCAGGTGCCGGATCTCCCCGGTCAGGCTGTCCGTGGCTTCCACTCCGTTGACCTGGCCGTCGGCGTCCTTCAGAAGGCCGCTTACGCCCATGTGATTGACGGGCAAGCCGCCCAGGTCTTCCATGGTGCGGGTCAAGGTGATGGCCAGCCGTGAGTCGTCGAACTGTCCGTCGTAATAGATGACCCCGCCGCGCAGGTCCGTGGGTTCGAGGTTGGGGATCATGTTCAGGGTCTTGGCCCGCGAGAGGATGCGCGAGCGGCCGAAGCCGAGCTTGCCGGCCAGCATGTCGTAGAGTTTCATCCCGACGCCGTAGAACGGGCGCTCCCACCATTTGTAGTCCGGAACGACAAAGGCCTGATTGTAGACGAGATGGGGGGCGTTGCGGAGCAGCACGCCGCGTTCGTACAGGGCATCCATGACCAGGGCCACGTTGCCCTGCTGCAGGTAGCGCACCCCGCCGTGGACCAGCTTGGTGGAGCGGCTGGATGTCCCCTGGGAGAAATCGTGCTGTTCGAGGAGCAGGACGCGATAGCCCCGGCTGGCCGCGTCCACGCCGCAGCCCAGGCCTGTGGCTCCGCCGCCGATGATGATCATGTCCCACACGGTATTGGGTTCGAGCTGGTCGAGAATATCGGATCTGTGCATGGATGCCTCCGGATGATGCGGTTTGTGCAGGGCACATAGCACGGCTGGACCGGAAGGGCCAGGGATGAGGGGCGGCGATAGCCCTTGACCTTGGGGCCGGGGATTCATAGACCCAAAACTCCCTTGGCTGCATCACGGAGAATTCGATGACACACGACAGCGTCGGCACGGTCCAGACCCAGTCTTTCACCTTTGCCCAGCCTCCGGAGGCCATGGTCCTGGACAGCGGGGTGGGGCTCGGGCCCGTGTCCCTGGCTTACGAAACCTACGGCTCCTTGAATGCCGAGCGCTCCAATGCCGTGCTCATCTGTCACGCCCTGACCGGGGACGCCCATGTCGCCGGCTATCATCCGGGCGAGGACAAGCCGGGGTGGTGGGAGCACTACGTCGGGCCGGGCAAGCCCATCGACACGGACCGTTATTTCGTGGTCTGTTCCAACGTCATCGGCAGCTGTATGGGCTCCTGCGGGCCGTCGTCCATCAATCCTGCCACGGGACGCTACTGGGGCCTGGACTTTCCTCTGGTCACCATCCCCGACATGGTCCGCGCCCAGCGCGAACTGATCCGCCATCTCGGCATCGAGCACCTCCTGGCCGTGGTCGGCGGGTCCCTGGGCGGGATGCAGACCCTGCAGTGGGCCGCCAGCTATCCGGGGATGATGGACGCCATTCTGGCCCTGGCCACCACGGACCGCCATTCGCCCCAGGCCATCGCCTTCAACGAGGTCGCCCGGCAGTCCATCATGAGTGACCCCAACTGGCGGAACGGCGACTATTACGACGGGGTGCGCCCTGATCTGGGCCTGGCCGTGGCGCGCATGATCGGCCACATCACCTATCTTTCCGACGAGTCCATGCACGTGAAGTTCGGCCGCGAGCTGCGCCATGGGGGCGGGTTCGCCTTCAATTTCGAGAGCGAATTCCAGGTCGAGAGCTACTTGCACCATCAGGGCAAGAAGTTCGTGGAGCGCTTTGACGCCAATGCCTTTCTCTATGTGACCAAGGCCGCGGATTATTTCGACCTGGACCTTCAAGGCCCGGAGAGCCCGGCCCGCCGCGCCCTGGCCGCGACAACGGCGCGCTTTCTGCTTGTGTCCTTCACCTCGGACTGGCTCTACCCGACCTACCAGTCGCGGCAGGTGGTCGATGTGCTCAAGAAACTGGGGCGGGACGTGAGCTTCTGCGAGATCACCGCGCCCTGGGGGCATGACGCCTTCCTGTTGCCGGACCAGCGGCTCGAAACCGTCATTCGCGGATTTTTGGGAGGGGTGCATGGCTGCTGATCACTGCCCGGACGTAAACCCGGAACTGCGCTTCGACCTGCGCATCGTCGCCTCCTGGATCGAGCCGGGCAGCCGGGTGCTGGACCTTGGCTGCGCCGACGGGAAGCTTTTGCGGGTGCTGCGGGACACCAAGAACGTCAAGGGCCTGGGCATCGAACACGACGAGGACGAGGTCGTGTCCTGCATCGCCCAGGGCCTGGCCGTCATCCACGGGGACATCAACACGGAGGTGCGAGGTTTCGCCGACAACGCCTTCGACTATGTCGTGGTCTCCCAGACCTTGCAGCAGGCCTATGAGCCGACGGGCCTCCTGCATGAGATGCTGCGGGTCGGCCGCCGGGGCATTGTCAGCTTTCCCAATTTCTGTTGCCTTCCCATCCGGCTGCAGATGGCTTTCTCGGGGCATGTGCCCGTCACCCCTGAGCTGCCCTACCAGTGGTACAATACGCCCAACATCCGAGTCCTCAGCCTGAACGATTTCTGGGCTTATTCCCGTGCGGTGCCCTTTGCCATCACCCGCTCCCTGGCCGTGAACCCGGCAGTCGACGGCAACGCCCGCGAGGTGCGGTTCTGGCCCAATCTGCGGGCCTCGTACGGAATTTTCATGATCCGAGGCCGTTGAAAAATCCGTTCTGGGCTGCGTTGTTCCCCGATTTCGGCGGGCTTATGTAGTCGGCTACACCGCGCCCACCGAAATCGACTCGCGCCTTGCCAGAACGGTTTTTGAACGGTCTCGGGGAAATTATTTCAACGTCAAAACGCCTCAAGACCGACGCGCAGTCCGGCAGAGTCCGGACAGGAGGAACCATGCAACGATTTGAAACCAAGGCCCTGCACAGCGGCTACACTCCCGACGCCACAGGCTCGCGCGCCGTCCCGGTGCACCGCACCTCGGCGTATCTGTTCCGGGACACGGACCATGCGGCCGACCTGTTTGCCCTGCGTGAACTCGGGCACATCTACACCCGCCTCGGTGGTCCGACCCAGGAGGTCCTGGAAGCCCGCCTGGCCGAACTGGAAGGCGGCAAGGCCGCCCTGGCCCTGGCCTCGGGCACGGCGGCCATCCACTACACCGTCATCAACATCTGCCGCCAGGGCGACGAGCTGGTCTCTTCGTCCACCCTCTACGGCGGCACGCACACCATGTTCGCCTCCATCCTGCCCGATGCCGGGATCACCACCCGTTTCGTCGACATCCACAGCATTGATGCCGTGCGCGCGGCCATAAACGAGCGCACCCGCCTCATCTTCACCGAGGTCATCGGCAATCCGGCCCTGGACGTGGCTAATATCGAGGCCCTGGCCACGATCGCACGCGAGCATAAGCTGCCCGTGGTGGTGGATGCGACCTTTGCCACGCCGTACCTGTTCAAGCCTCTGGAATACGGGGCGGACATCGTCATCCACTCCCTGACCAAATGGATCGGCGGGCACGGCACGGCCATCGGCGGGGCGGTCATCGACGGCGGCAGCTTTGATTGGACCGACCCGAAGTTCACTCTCTACAACGAGCCCGACCCCTCCTACCACGGCCTGCGCTATGCCCATGACCTGGGGCCCCTGAACCATCTGGCCTTCATCATGCGCCTGCGTTTGGTGCCGCTTCGGAATTTGGGCGCGTGCCTTTCGCCCGATAATTGCTGGATCTTCCTGCAAGGGCTGGAAACTCTGGCCCTGCGCATGGAACGACACAGCGAGAACGCCTTGCAGGTGGCCGAATACCTGGCCTCGCACCCGCGGGTTTCCTGGGTACGGTATCCCGGACTCCCGGGCGATCCCTCGTATCCCCTGGCCAAAACCATGTTCCCGCGCGGGTTTGGCGGCATGGTCGTCTTTGGCGTGGCGGGAGGGCTTGAAGCCGGGCGCGATTTCATCAATCGCCTGCGCCTCGTTTCGCATCTGGCCAACGTCGGCGACGCCAAAAGCCTGGCCATCCATCCGGCCAGCACCACGCATTCCCAGCTTTCCCCCGAGGAGCAGGCGGCCGGGGGGATCACTCCGGATTTGGTGCGATTGTCGGTCGGCATCGAGCATATTGATGACATTTTGGCCGATTTGGACCAAGCTCTGGCGTAGACCCGTCCTCTAACCAACAGGAGCTTTTTCATGCCCAAGTACATCATCGAGCGCGAGATTCCCGGCGCGGGCGACATGTCCGCCGAAACCCTGCAGGGCATTGCCCGGCATTCCTGCAGCGTGCTGCAGGCCATGGGACCTTCCATCCAGTGGGTGGAAAGTTTCGTGACCGCGGACAAGATTTACTGCGTGTACATAGCCCCGAGCGAAGCCGTTGTCCGCGAGCATGCGAGCAAGGGCGGATTCCCGGCCAACAGTGTATGCGAGGTCAAGACCATCATCGATCCGACCACGTCCGAAGGATGAAAACGGGGCCGGCTTGCCGGCCTCGGAGCACTGACAAACCCTTGTCGTGAATTTCGGCGAGGGTTTGTTTTTTTGGATTCGTGTGTTTTCCAGCAGTGGGTTCGCTAACGTTTACCAGGCGTCTTGGTCCTGAAGAGTCACCGGCCTTCTACCTGCTCTTTGCCATACATCATTCTGATATTCTTAAATATCTAGACCATGCGCCGGAATCTTGCTACATATTGCCTCCCATGCGAATCACCATCATCTCCTTAATCCTCCTTATCTCCTGGCTTTCTCCTGTTCACGCGGAACACAAGCGCCTTGAAAAGGAATACCAACAGGACTGGTGCGCAGCTGCGAGCGGTCATGCGGAAGTCCGGCTTTCTGATGGAACCAGGGCGGATTGCGTGACCCGCACCCATGCCATCGAGTTCGACTTTGGGCAGAAATGGGCCGAGTCCATAGGTCAGGCTTTGTATTACTCCATGCAGACAGGCAAACGGGCAGGGATCGTTCTGATCTTGGAGCGCATTGA
>CAXNFJ010000067.1:0-8186 GCA_964201165.1 Desulfomicrobium sp. | reverse complement strand
GGGGCTTTACGCGTCTTTCGAGGAAGGGAGATGACTCACCGAGGATGGCCTACAAGTCCGCATCGGGTGTGGCGATGGGCTTGATGTCGAAGGTGTCGACCAGGACCTGCAGCACGTTCGGGGTGATGAAGGCGGGCAGGCTGGGGCCGAGACGGATGCCCTTTTTTGTTGTCGTTGAGACCTCTCTATGCAGGTTGCCGGGAGGCATCTTTGACCTGAATCAAAAATTCCGTTTTCTCAATGAGTTCCGTGCAGTTTGCGATGCCGCCCGGATCGGGCAGACGAAATTCCGCTCATTCTCCGTACTTGGTCAATTTGGCGTGCATGGTCTTTCGCGTGATGCCCAGGCGGCGGGCGGCCTCGCTCTTGTTGCCGCCGGCCGCGTCCAATGCGTCCAGGATGGCCCGGCGCTCCAGCTCCTCCAGGGTCAGGTTGGCGAATCCGCCCTCCAGTCTGCCCTCCCCCGCGCTGCCGGACAATGCGGGCGGCAGCTCGCGCTCGCTGACGTATTCGCCCCGCGCCAGGACCACGGCCCGTTCCACGGCGTTCTCCAGCTCCCGCACGTTGCCGGGCCACTGGTGCTTGAGCAGGCGATCCATGGCCTCCGGCGTGAAGCCCTTGATGCGCTTGCCGTTCTTGACGGCGAACCTGGCCAGAAAATGCGCGGCCAAAAGCGGAATATCCTCCTCGCGTTCGCGCAGGGGAGGCAGGGCCAGGGCAACCACGTTCAGGCGGTAGTAGAGGTCCTGACGGAAACGCCCCGCCTCCACCTCGGCCAGGAGGTCGCGGTTGGTGGCGGCCACGATGCGCACATCGACCTTGATTGTCTGGTCCCCGCCCACGCGCTGGATCTCTCGTTCCTGAATGACCCGGAGCAGCTTGACCTGCATGGACAGGGGCATCTCCCCGATCTCGTCCAGAAAGATGGTCCCCTTGTCCGCCGCCAGAAAGCGCCCCTCCCGCCGCCGGTCGGCTCCGGTGAAAGCGCCCTTCTCATGACCGAAGAGCTCGGATTCGAGCAGGGTCTCGGTCAGGGCCGCGCAGTTCACGGCGACGTAGGGTCCCTTGCGGCGCGGGCTGTTGGCGTGGACGGCCCTGGCGATGAGTTCCTTGCCCGTGCCCGACTCGCCGGTGACCATGATCGTGGCCTCGGAGGGTGCGATGGTGGCCAGCATCTCCAGCAGCCGGTGCATGGCCGGGCTTTGGCCGATGATCCCGCCGGGGTCGAAGGACGCGGACAGGGTCTGGCGCAGGGCCTTGTTTTCGTCGCGCAGGGCCGCATGATCCAGGGCCCGATCCAGGGTCAGGCGCAGGTCGTCGAAATCCAGGGGCTTGGTCAGGTAGTCGTAGGCACCGGCCTTGATGGCCTCCACCGCTGTTTCCACATTGGAGTAGGCGGTCATGATCAGGATGGGGATGGCCGGATTGTAGGCCTTGATCTCCTTCAAGGCCTCGATGCCGGAGATCCCGGCCATGCGCACGTCCATAAGGATGAGGTCGAAGGCTTGCTCCCGGCACAGGGCCACGGCCGCCTCTCCGCTCTGGGTCTCATGCGGGACGTAGCCCCAATCGGCCAGCAGAGTGCGTAGCATGCCCCGGTGGCCGGAATCGTCGTCAACTATGAGGATGGTGATCCTGGATGGTTTCATGGCCGCCTCCCGGTCGTGGGCAGCAGGAGTGTGAAAACCGTGCCCTGGCCCACAACGCTTTCCACCTTGATCTCGCCGCCGTGGGCTTCGATGATGCGGTGCACGATGGCCAGGCCCAGACCCGTGCCCGAACTTTTGGTCGTGAAATAGGGGTTGAAAATGTCCGGCACAAGCTCCGCGGCCATGCCGTAGCCCGTGTCCGCGATGCGCAGGACCACGCCTCCGGCGTCCCGCTCCGGGGCCGCCGAGATCCGCAGCGTCCCGCCCTGATCCATGGCCTGCACGGCATTGAGGAACAGGTTGAGGAGCGCCTGGGTAAACCGCTCGGGGTCCAGCGGGACTCGCGGCAAGGTCCCCTCCTGCTCGAAACGTACCGTCACGCCCTTGGCCGTCACGTCGGCGCGGACCAGACGCAAGGCCCGCTCCACGACCTGGGCCAGATCCTCGTCGCGCAGCTTCAGCTCGCCGGGTCGGGCGAACTCCAGCAGCTCCGAAACCACGCGGTTCAGACGGTCCGTTTCCTGGATCATGGCCCGCGCCGCGTCCTTGTCCTGCCCCTGCACCTTGCCGGCAAGGTAGGTGGCGAAGCCCTTGATGGAGCTGAGCGGATTTCTGATCTCGTGGGCCACTCCGGCGGCCAGGTTGCCCAGGGCCGTCAGACGCTCGTTACGCCGGACCTGCTCCTGCAGGCGGCGGATTTCGCCCAGATCGCGCAGCAAGAAGAGATAGCCCACGAAGTTGTCATCGCTGGTGACGATGCGGGATGCGCCCAGATTGACCGGAATCCGTTTGCCCGGTCCCGCGACGAGGGTCACTTCGCGTTCCGGCACCGTACCCTTGTCCGCCAGCTCAGCCATGATCCCGGGCCAATCCACGCCCCCGAGGCCATCCAGAAGCATATCCGGCATGGCGCCCCTGTCCAGCCCGAAGAGGGCCGACGCGGCGCCGTTGGACAGAACCACCCGCCCATCGGAATCGGTGCTGAGCAAGCCCAGGGGCAGGCACCTGACCACTTCCGAGGCGAAGGCCTGGGTGTCCCGCAACTGACGCCGGGAGAGATGGTAATGCTGGGCCCAGAACAGGGAGGCGAATCCGCCCAGCCCCATGAGCAGCACGAGCACAGTGATGAGCACATTGGTGCGCAGCTCGCCGGCCACGGCCTCCTCCAAGGGGCGCACATCCAGGCCGACAAAGATGACGGACGGATCATGATCGCCCTCGCCTTGCGCCTGGGACCGCATCATGCCCATCGCGCCCATTCCCCCGTTGCGGGGCGGGCACCACATGGAGTGATGCACCCCCGGCAGGGGCGCGAATTTTTTATACACCTCGAAAACACGACCGCCTTCGAACCCCTGGAAATGCCCCTGACGCTCTTCGCTCAGGGTCCGGGCGGTCATGGCCTCCGGGGGATGAAGAACCGACCCGACTCGGGCCGCGTCGCTGTGGGCCAGGACGAGTCCGTTGGAATCGGTCACGGCCAGATAGACGATGCCGTGCTGCTTGGCCGTCTCCTCCACCAGAGACTGAAAATAGCCCGCGCTGCCGTGCATGCCCATCCCTATGCGGGTTCCGGCCTCCAGCGCCCAGAACAGAGACTCGGCGTGCGCCAGATAGCCCCGAACCATGTGCTCCCTTTCGCGTTGGACGTTGCGCACCGCGAAAAACGACACCGCCAGTCCAAGAATGACCGTCATCCCCGCCACCAGCCACGGATTTGCCCGTGCCCGCTTCGTGCTGCCTGCGAACATGTTCATAAATGACCTCTCGTCTCAACCTGTAACCGTTCTGCCCATGCTGTCCAGAATACCGTAACATCTTTACTCGCATTCACCGGCGTTCAACTCTGCGCAACCCCATCAAAATCAAATAAAATCATTAAATTTCATATAGATAAAAAAATAAACATTTCCTGGCACGTCCCTTGCCCTAGAGAAGATGTACAGCAACGAAATTTATGTGGAGGGAACACCATGTGGAACTGCGGAAGTTACCCCTGGCTTGGAGGATGGATGATGGGACACTCCCTGTGGGGTATCCTGCTCCTGGCGGGACTGGGCGCGCTGATCTGGACGATGCTCAGGAACCGGCGCGAGGGAAACTCAGCCGCCGACAGATCCGACTCCCTGGAAATTTTGAAATTGCGACTGGCCAAGGGCGAGATCACCATCGACGAATACAAGACCCTCAAATCCATACTCTAACAGGCATCCAACCAGATGTCATGGCAGACCAAATCGTTGGCAATGCCTTGCCCCTTTGGACGCAAGGATTATTAAACCATAAATAGCTCAAAGGAGACTTCTCATGAAAACGTATCGTAATGCCATCGCCACCATTCTTACTCTGACCTTTGTCATCGCCTTCGTCGGCCTTGCATCCGCTCAGGGAATGATGGGCGGCATGGGGAACATGACCCCGGAAAAGCACGCCACAATGCAGAAGCTGCACGCGGATTTTGCGACGGCCACGGCTGACCTGAAAAAGCAGGTCTTCGCCAAGGAATCCGAACTGAACGCCGTACTGTACGGCGAAAAGGTCGACGACAAGAAGGTCGAGGCATTGACCTCCGAGATAAACGCCTTGAACGCCAAGATCTATGCCGAACAAGTCAAGATGCACAAGCAAATGGCCAAGGAAGGAATAGTGCCCATGGGCGGCAAGGGCATGATGGATGGCAAGGGATGCCCCATGATGGACGGCAAGGGAATGGGCGGCGGAATGGGAATGGGCATGATGGGTGGAATGCAGCACGGCGCGGGTAATGGCACAGCCGGACAAACTCCGATGGACCATAACGCCCACACCCCGGCCCAGTAATTCCTTCACGCTGACGCCCTGAAAAGGCTCACGTAAAACCCTCGACAATTCCCCCAAGTTTGCAGAACTTGGGGGAATTCGTTATTCGCACCGCCCACTCACCCTTTTGCCCCGGATCTCATGAACACCACACCCTCCTTGCGCGGCGCCCTCTTCGCCCTGGGCGCGACCATCATCTGGTCCGGCAATTTCATCGTGGCCCGCAGCCTGAACCAGAGCATCGAACCCGCCACCCTCTCCATGTTGCGCTGGGCCACTGCCTTTGTGGGCCTGTTACCCTTCGCTTGCCGCGCCGCGTGGGCGGAGCGAGTGGCCATCCGCAGGAGCATGCCGGCCATGATCCCCATGGCCCTCCTCGGCGTCACGACCTTCAACGCCCTGCTCTATAAGGCGGCCCACACCACCTCGGCCCTGAACCTGTCGCTCATTGCCACGTCCACGCCGGTCTTCATCATCCTTCTGGCCCGGATGTTTCTCCATGAACGGCTGACCACCCGCAAAATGCTTGGTCTGGCCGTCGCCCTCGGGGGCGTGCTGCTGCTCATCACCGGCGGCGACCCGGGCCGCCTGGCGGGCCTTGATTTTTCCATCGGGGATCTGTGGATGAGCTTGGCCGCCGTCATTTTCGCGGGCTACAGCATCCTGGTGCGCCGCTTTCCCGGAGGGCTGAGCCAGCCCGTCTTCCTGCTGACGCTGTTCGGCGTCGGCATCGTGTTTCTGGCTCCGTGGACAGGGTGGGAGCTGCTTACCGCCGGAGCGCCGACAATCACCCTTGGCGCGGCGGGAGCCATCCTCTATGTCGGGCTCGGGGCCTCGCTGGCCTCCTATGCCATGTGGAACAGCGCCGTGGCGTCCATCGGCCCGTCCCTGGCCGGGCTGATCTACTACAGCCTGCCCCTTTTCAGCGGACTCGCGGCCTTCATCTTCCTGGGTGAACCAATGGGGCTCATCCACCTCGTCAGCGCGGGCTGCATCCTCGGCGGCATTCTGCTGGCCACGCGCGGGTAAAGACTGTACAGTCAACCAATCTGCTTGCCTTTCCGTCTCCCCGGCCCTAACAGGCTGTTGAAAAACGGCGATCTGCTTCGTCACTGCAGAAAATCCAGACCCTCACGTATGTTCGAATACGCTTCGGTCCTGGATTTTCTTTGTTCCTCGCAGCTCACCATTTTTGAACAGCCTGGAATTTTGTATTTTTTAACAATCAGCTACGGACGACTCGGACCGGCATCCGGCCGGCCCCGACATCAAGCGGCGGGACGCATTGCCCGCGTGGAAATAAAATGACCACCCTCTTCATAAGCCTGACCATCAAACTCTTTTTTCTGCTGACCCCGTTCTTCGTGCTCAGCGTCTTCCTGTCCATGACCGAATACATGACCAAGGTCGAACAGCGCCGGGTGGCCATCCGCACGACCATGTCCGTCATGGTCATCAGCCTCATCCTCTACTTTGCGGGCAACCCCATCTTCTCCACCCTGGGCATCACCCTGGACGGGTTCCGCATCGGCGCGGGGAGCCTGCTCTTCCTCTCGGCCGTATCCCTGGTCTCGGGCAAACGATCCAGCCAGGAAGCGGCTCCGGACGTTGATTTCGCCGTTGTCCCCCTGGCCATCCCCATCACCGTGGGGCCGGCCACCATCGGCACGCTGCTCATTCTCGGCGCGGAACTGGGCGGAACCACCGAACGCATGATCGGCGCGGCGGCGCTGGTCTGTTCCTGCCTGTGCGTCGGCATCATCCTGCGCTCCGCCCGCGTGCTCAAAAAGGTCCTGGGATCCGTCGGCCTGTCCATCATGACCAAGATCACGGGCCTGGTCCTCTCGGCCATGGCGGCCCAGATCGTGTTCACCGGAATAAAGAACTTCCTGAGCTAGCCGCGTGAAATCAAGAGCCCGGCCACCGCGACTTCCCGTCCTGGCCGGAGACATGACCACGCGCGAGACGCTATCCGTTCATCCCGGCGATCAGTTTTTTCAACATTCCCGCCACGCGAATGGGCGAAAACCGCTCCGTAACGGCCCTAGCCCGCTCGCACCGGGCCGGATCCGGGCCACGCCGAATCAGACGCAACATCTCCCGCTCCAGATGTGTCTCATCGACTTTGGCCCACAGCATTTCTGGCCGATAATGCGGCAGCATCCCGGCCATGCGCCCGTCCACCGGTTCCAATACGTAACGCAGGGGAACGGAATTGCCCTCATCCATGAAGTCCATGTTGCCGGACCAGCCCGTGGCCAGGACCGTCACGCCATGGCTCATGGCTTCACTCAAGCCGAGCCCCCAGGCTTCGCCCCGATGCGGGCTGACATAGGCCAGGGCGCCCCTGTGCAGCGCGGCCAGACGGCCCTCGGACACCTCTTCGCCCAGGCTGATCACCCCGGACAACCCATCCAAAGACACTTCTTTGCGGTATTGTTTGATCACCAGCCGAATATCCCCCGCCATGGGCCGCACACGGGCAAACACCCGCAGCAAGGCTTCCAGATTCTTGCGCGGGTTGACGGCGTCCATGATGGAAAAGAAATAACGACCCGCGCCCAGCTTGTCCGCCGCCCAGCGCAGATCCGCATCAGCCGGGACGATGGCCGCGACGACATGCGGCAGAACACGCACATTGGAGTGACCTTGCTGCAGAGCGCGTGCCGAAAACGTGGAGGCGGTCCAGACGGCATCCACCAAACCCAGGCCCGGGCGATAGACTTCAGGCAGGATTCCCCCTTCCCACACCGCGTAGCCGACCACCGGCTTCTGTCGCAAAACAGGCGCGGCCGCGAAAATCCGCGGCCAGAAAAGAGGATCCTCGTGCACGACAGCCAGTTCGGCCAGCTCGGGCCTGTCCACGACCTCGAATCCGGCCAGGGACAGACAACGGCGATAGGCCTCGCCAGCCCTGCGATGACTGATATAATCGGAGAGATGCCACCAGACCCGTCTCATCGCGGTGCAACCGTGCGACGCGGCCAAGGAAAAAACATGGGCGTGCGTTGCTGATACGCCCGGTACACGTCCCCGTGAACATGCACGAGCTTGCGCTCCTCCAGCCAGGCGCCCAGCAGCACATAGAGCGAAAGAGTCAGGCTCGTGACCAGATTCGCCGCGTCGAAACCTCCCGTATGGGTCCAGAGCAGCAGCAGCGCCCCCCCGTACCACGGATGCCGAACCCGGGCCAGAATGCCCGAGGTGCGCAGCTCCGTGGCGTAGGGAGCGCCGGCAAGGGAACAGCCGGAGCGCAGTTGGGTCAGTCCGGCGACCAGACCCAAATCATATTCCCGGGCTCCGGCCCAAAAAAGCCACACGGCCGCGCCCAGCAGGACAAACCGGAGCAGGGCCACTGGACCGCTCCAGGCAAGGAGGGGCTCTGCGGCCAGGGAATGCTTGAGCAGGAGAAGCGGGATCAGGGTCAGCACGGCCAAAACGTTGTAGGCCAGGCGATAGAAAGGACAAAACCGGGGGAAGCGACCGGAAATCAGGCGCATCCAGGGCGGGCTGATGAGCAGGCTGTGCAGACCGCCCCAGGCGGCCCAGCCCAGGATGAGCACGACGTACTTCATTCCACGAGCGAGTCTCCACCCTCCAGGTTGCGGCCAACCTGATCCTTTTCACGATCAAGGGAATGGTCGCGAGCCACGAGCATGTAAATGGAGGGAATGATGAACAGGGTGAACAGCGTGCCGATGGCCATGCCCCCGACCAGGACCAGGCCTATGGAATTAC
>CAXNFJ010000066.1:0-8191 GCA_964201165.1 Desulfomicrobium sp. | reverse complement strand
GATCGCGGCCTGGACCACACGGGCCGCGGGCGGCCAGGGCGCGGTGCGCGAAGCCCTCGATTTCATCCTCCGTGCTCAGGGCAAGCTCGACGCCTTGTGGCAGGACTGGGCTCGGACATGAAGCGCATTCTCGTTGCCGTCGCCGCTCTTCTTGTGCTGGCCGGGGTTGTGGTGCTGGGCAGATATGTGCTCTGGCCCGAACGGCTGGACACGAAAATCATCCAGAATCTGGACGTTGACCTCAGTCTGAAAGGCGTGAATTTAAGCCAGGGCCGGGACGGAAAAAAATTATGGAACCTGAGCGCAACGGGAGCCAGCTATGCCGAAAGCGGGGATGAATTGACCCTGACTGCTCCAGTCATCACCTACTGGGGCGAACGTGACGGCGAACCCACGGAGGTCATGGCGCCCAAAGGCCAGGTGTGGCAAAAAGAGGATCGGGCCAGGATGTGGGACGGAGTCAACGCCACCCATGGCCAGTATCGAATGCGCTCCGAAACCATGGACTATGACGGCCGGGAACGTATCGTGATTCTGAAGGGAACGGTCAACCTTGTCGGGGAGACCATGCAAGGACGTTCCGACACCCTTACCTATTTTCTGGACACCGGGGACTTCCTGGCCCAAGGCGATGTCCAGGTTATTTTGAACTGACAAGCGAGTATGTATGCGTTTATTTTTTCTGCTTCTCTTCCTTGCGTTTGCATCTCCGGTTTGGGCCGCGGAGACCGTTCCGGTCAAAATCACGTCCGATTCCATGCAGTACACCCAAAAGGGCGACCAGGTGGTCTTTTCCGGATCGGTCTACGTCATCCGCCAGGAAATTGAACTGTGGTCCGATACGCTGACCGTGCTCCTGGAAAAAAAGCCGGGGGCAGGCAACGCCACCCAGACCATGGCCGACCAGCAGGGCTCCATCAAAAAAATCATTGCCCTGGGCAATGTGCGCATCAAGGCGGAAAAGGGCAGATCCGGGACCTGCGGCAAAGCCACCTATGAGGCCGCAAGCGACCTGTTGACCCTTGAAGACAACCCCATCCTCATGGAAGGCCAAAACAAGATCCAGGGCGAAGTCATCAAGCTCTATATCAAGGAAAACCGCAGTGAAGTGATCGGCGGGAAGAAGCGGGTCGAAGCAATCTTCAACACCCCGAACAGCAAGCCGGGACTCGGGCAATGATCACCCTGTCCGGCCGGAATCTGGCCAAGCGCTACGGAGTCCGCGATGTGGTGCGCGACATCGATATCGAAGTCCGCCAGGGTGAGGTGGTCGGAGTGCTCGGCCCCAACGGAGCGGGCAAGACGACCACGTTTTACATGCTGGCGGGCATCGTGGCACCTACCCGTGGACACGTCCTCCTGGATGAGATGGATATCACCCGCTGGCCCCTGCACAAACGCGCCCGTTTGGGAATGAGCTACCTGCCGCAGGAAAGCTCCATCTTCCGCAAACTCACCGTACGCCAGAACCTGCAACTGATCCTTGAGTACTCCGGTTTCTCCCGGGAGCAGCAGCAGCGCACGGCGGACAGGCTTCTGGATGAACTGGGCATCACACGGCTCGGAGATCAACTGGCCGCCTACCTGTCCGGAGGGGAGCGGCGGCGCCTGGAAATCGCCCGCGCCCTGATCCAGAACCCGAAATTCATTCTGCTCGACGAACCTTTCGCGGGTATCGACCCGCTGGCCGTGGATGACATCCAGGCCATCATCCAGGGTCTGCGCGCCAAAGGTATCGGCGTGCTCATTTCTGATCATAACGTTCGAGAAACCCTGCAGATCTGCGACCGGGCCTACCTGGTCTATGACGGCCAGATCATCTTGAGCGGCAGTCCGGAACAGATCGTCGCCGACCCGGGGGCACGCAAGGTCTATCTCGGAGAGGGCTTCAGCCTCTAGCCGCGGCCTGATTTCCCAAGCATTGCCAGGCAGTGGGTTATGTGGCAGATTCGGTACTGGGTAATTTTTTTTCCTTCAATCATGTACAACACATCGGGACCGCAAATATATTATGGGCCTTGAACTCCGACAGAACCTCAAGCTGACGCAGCAGCTGGTCATGACGCCACAGTTGCAGCAAGCTATCAAACTGCTTCAGCTCTCCCGATTCGAGCTCCTCGAAGCCGTTCAGCAGGAACTGTTGGAAAACCCCATTCTGGAAGAGGGGACCAAGGAGATTTCCGAGGAGCATGAAATACAGGCTCCAGCAGTGGAGCGGCCCGAGGCCGTCTCCTTTGAAGACGCGGAGCTCATGCGCAATGCGGACTGGGATAATTACCTCGGTGATTTTTCAAGCACGGCCAAGCAGGTGCAGTTCAAGGAAACCGAAGCCCTCGAGGAGATGATGTCCTACGAGACCAGACTTGCGGGCAAGCCCTCCCTGGACGGCCATTTGCTCTGGCAGCTCTGCCTGTCCACCATCACCGAAGAAGAGGAAATGATCGGCGAAGCCATCATCGGCAACCTGGACTCCCAAGGCTACCTGATGACCTCGGCCGAGGAAATCGCTTCCGAGACTCTGTCCCCCCTGGCCCTGGTCGAATCAGTGCTCCATCGTCTGCAGCGTTTCGACCCGGTCGGCGTGGCCGCACGTTCGCCCAAGGAATGCCTGCTCATTCAACTGGAGATGCTTGGGCAGGATGATCCCATTTTGATCTCCCTGGTGGCCGAACACCTCGAGGATATTGAAAAACGGCGCTACAAGCCGCTTCTGCGCAAATTCAAGATCCAGATGGAAGACCTGAAAGCCTATCTGGACATCATTCAGTCCCTGGACCCCATGCCGGGGGCGAGTTACGGAAGCGAGAGCACCATTTATGTCAGCCCGGACGTTTTCGTCTACCAGTACGAAGGGGATTTCGTCATCGTCATGAACGACGACGGCTTGCCCAAATTGCAGCTCAGCCCCTACTACATGGACGACATGCGCCTCACGGTCAAAGGTCCTGACCGGGAATACATGCACGACAAGATGCGCTCGGCCATGTGGCTCATGAAGAGCTTGCACCAAAGGCAAAGAACATTATATAAAGTGGTTGAAAGCATTGTCAGGTTTCAGAGAGGCTTTTTCGAGCACGGTGTGACCAAGCTCAAACCCCTTATCCTGAAAGATGTGGCCGACGACATCGAGATGCACGAATCGACCGTCAGCCGGATCACCACGAACAAGTACGTGGCCACTCCGCACGGTATCATGGAACTGAAATTTTTCTTCAACTCGGCGCTGGAAATGGATGACGGCACCCAGGTCGGCTCGGAATCGGTCAAGGCCATCATCAAGAAAATGGTCAGCGAGGAAGACCCCAAGCACCCCTACAGCGATGAAAAGATCGCCGCGGTGCTCAAAGAAACGCTGGATGTGAATATCGCCCGCCGGACCGTGGCCAAATATCGCGCGGTGCTTGGGATAGACTCTTCATCCAAACGAAAACAGGTTTTTTGACATCCCGCCCCCGGCCGGAAAAACCCGGACGGACCAGGGCTGACCCTCAACTCGCGAGGAGGCTTCCATGAGGATTACCTTCAATTTTAAAAATTTCGACCCCTCCGATCATCTGCGCAAATACGCCAAGGACCGGTTCGGAAAGCTGGCCAAGTTCATGACCGGCACACCCGATGCCGATCTGCAGGTCAACCTCGAGGTGGAAAAATTCAGGCATATCGCCGATATCGTCCTGACCGGAAAGAACGTGCATATCTCCGCCCGCGAAGACAGCGAGGACATGTACTCCACCGTTGATCTGGTCTGGGACAAGCTTGAAGCCCAGATGCGCAAGGTCCGCGACAAGGACAAAAGCCGCCGACGCGGCGCGAACGACTCCGTCCGCATGGATGTCATCAGCTTTGACGAGGACACAAGCGGACAGCGCAAACCCATCGTGCAGCAGACCGACCTTTACGAACCCAAGCCCATGATCATCGAAGAAGCCGCCCTGCAACTTGAAAAGACGAGCAACGACTTCCTGGTCTTCCTGAACGCGGACAACGAAAGGGTCAATGTCATCTATCGCCGTAAAACCGGCGACTTCGGTCTGATCGATCCTGGGGTATAATGAATGAAGCTTGCTGATTATCTCGACAAAGATCTGATCATTTCCGACCTTTCGGCCAGGACCAAATCCGAGGTCCTGGCCGAACTCGTTTCCACGCTGTCCTCCAAGTTCCCGAATCTGGACCCGGACCGGGTGGCCCAGGTCCTCATGGACAGGGAAACGCTCGGGACCACGGGCATCGGGGACGGCATCGCCATTCCCCACGGCAAACTGGACAGCATCGATCAGGTTCTGGTCATCGTCGGACGCAGCCATGACGGAGTGGACTTCGCCAGCCTGGACCACAAGCCGGCCAGCATCTTTTTCACGGTGCTGGCCCCTTCCAGCGTGGTCGGACTGCATTTGAAGATCCTGGCCACGGTCTCCCGTCTGCTCAAGGACGACACATTCCGCCAAGCATTTGCCACCTCCCCGGGTCGGGATGGGTTGTGGCAACTCTTGCAGACCGTCTAACCCCGGTTTCCGGAGAACTCCCATGCAGGTTCAAACCGAGCAAAAAAATGTGGTCGTTGTCTCCGGCATGTCCGGTTCGGGCAAGAGCACGGCCCTCAAGGTTTTTGAAGACATGGGCTTTTTCTGCGTGGACGGGCTGCCGGCCCGCATGGCACCGGCCCTGATCGAGCTCTTCTTCAACTCCTCGGCCCAGGACTATCCGGGCCTGGCCATGGGCATGGACCTGCGTCAACCGGATTTTGCCGGACAGTGGCGGGAAGTGCTGAACGACATCCAGAAAATGTCCATCCGGCCCACAATCATCTTCACCGACTCGTCCGATCAGGTGCTGGTGCGCAGATACGCCACCACTCGCCGCCCCCATCCCCTGGCCTCGGGCAACCTTGGCCTGGAAGGGGCGCTCGAACGGGAACGTGAGATCCTGGCCCCCATACGCACCCAGGCGGACCTCGTCATCGACACGTCGCATTTTTCGGTGCACGATCTGCGCCGGGTCATCCAGGACAAGTGGGGATGCCTTGCGTCCCGTTGCCAGGGCATGCGCGTGCATCTCATTTCCTTTGGCTTCAAATATGGGGCGCCGGCCGAGGCCGACATGGTCACGGACCTGCGCTTCCTGCCCAACCCGTATTTCGACGAGACCCTGCGGCCCTTGTCCGGCCAGGACGCCGCCATCGCCCACTACGTGCTGGACGGCGAACCAGGGCGCGAATACATGTGCAGACTCCTGGATTTCCTGGATTTCACCCTGCCCCTGTACGCAGCGGAAGGTCGCTACCGCCTGACCATGGCCTTTGGCTGCACCGGCGGCAGACACCGCTCCGTGGCCGTGACCGAGGCCGTCCTCGCCCATCTGCGCGAACAGGAATTCAGCGTCTCGGTCGAACACCGACATTTCAGTCTTGGTTAACTTTTTGGAGGAAGAATGGTTGGAGTGATTGTGGTTACCCATGGCCAGTTTGGTAAATATCTGCTGGAAGCGGCCCAGACCATTCTGGGTCCGCAGGAACAGTGTGCGCATATAGCGGTGGAAGGGACTGTGGAAATGAGCGCCTTGCTCTTGGACCTGAAAAACACGGTCAAACGTCTGGAAACCGGCGAAGGTGTGATCATTTTGACCGACATGTTCGGCGGCACCCCTTCGAACATCAGCCTGTCACTGCTGCAACCGGGCAAGGTGGATGTCCTGACCGGGGCAAACCTGCCCATGTTGCTCCGGATTTTGGGCATGCGGGACCAAAACCTGTCCCAACTGGCCCAGGATGCCAAGAACGCGGCCATCCAGGGCATTGTTGTCGCCGGTGAAGTATTGACCCGCAAAATATCCGAGGTCTAGGCGTGCTCTGGTTCCGCGTCGACAATCGCCTCGTTCATGGCCAGGTCATCGAGGCATGGCTGCCACATATCCGGGCCAAGACGCTGCTCGTGGCCGATAGCGATTTGGCGGCCGACGAACTGCGTCAGGAGATCATGAGCCTGGCCGTGCCCAGCGATGTCTCCTTTGTATGCTGCCCGGTGGGCGAAGCCGCGAATGTCCTGCGCCGCGTGTACGATGAAAATCCCGATCAGAACGTCTTGATCCTCTTTTCTTCCTGTTCCGACGCCAAGGCGGCGCACATGTCCGGCCTTTCTTTTTCACTGATCAACATCGGCAACCTGCATTACGGGCCGGGTAAAGAACAGATTTGCGAACATATCGCCCTGGGCTCCGACGACCGCGAGTGCCTTGATTATTTTGCGAAGCATGGCGTCGACATCGATTTTCGTTGTGTGCCCACGGCAATGACCAAGGTCAACCTATGAACCCGCGCACCTTTCACCCCACATTGGCATGGTAACCACCCACGATTTCATCCTGCTGGCCGGAGGGAGTTTTTTTTTGCCCTCCTTTCCCTGACCCGATTCGCCTTTGACCTGGGCTTCGTCCACCGCCCTCTTTTTGCCTCCCTGCTCTGGGCCAGCCTGACATTCAATCTCCACCCGGCCATAAGCGCCGGTATATTTTTTGAACTGCTCTGGCTTGACCTTTTTCCGGCCGGGACCTTTATCCCGCCCCAGGCCCTCCTGTCCCTGACCGCCACCTTGACCCTCCTCGCCTGTCTGCCGGGCGCCGACATGCGCACCACGGCGCTGATCCTCGTCGCCACCCTGCCCTTGGCCTATCTGGGCGCCTGGGTGGAGCAACGCTACCGGACGCGCCAGAACGCGAGCTTCAACAAACTCATCACGTGGAACAGGCGGGGCATCATGCACGCATATACTCCGCATCGCCTCATTTTCTGGGCTCTGGGAGAAAACGTCATCCTGCACTCGGCCTTCTTCATGCTCTGCGTATCTCCCATGCTCGCGGGCCTGCGCCTGATTCAACCGTGGCTGGCGCACGGACTCCAACCGAGCTGGCCCATGCTCTGGATCGGGGCAGTCACGGGAGCCATACTTGCGTTGCGCCTGCGCAAGGCCTATGCCCTGGCCGGGATCAGTTTGCTGATTGGCGTGCTCTTCACATTGTGAGCTCAATGTTCTCTCTTGGCAGTTGCGAAATATTGTGATATTTGGCACAAACTTTTTGTTTGCCAATAAAACCCTTGTAGGAGGAATACCATGTCCGTTTATGTTTTCGGTCACAAAAATCCTGATTCCGACACCGTTTGCAGCGCCATTGCTCTGGCCGACCTGAAGAGCAAGCTCGGTGTAGCCTGTACCGCAACCGCCCAGGGCGAGCTGGCTCCCGAGACCAAGTTCATCCTGGACAAGTTCGGTGTTGCCGCTCCCGCGGTTAAGACCAGCTACGCCGGCGAAAAGGTTTTCCTGGTTGACACTTCCGATCTGACCCAGCTGCCCGAAGACATCAAGCAGGCTGAAGTTCTGGGCATCGTCGATCACCACAAGCTGGGCGATCTGACCACTTCGAGCCCCCTGGAATGCTGGATCTGGCCCGTTGGCTGCACCGCCACGGTCCTGACCTCCATGTACAAGTTCCACGGCATCGAAATCCCCAAGAACATCGCCGGCATCATGCTTTGCGCCATCCTGAGCGACACCGTCATCTTCAAGTCCCCGACCTGCACCCCGGCCGACAAGGAAGCCGCTGCAGCCCTGGGCAAAGTAGCCGGCATCTCCGACCTGGCCGCCCTGGGCATGGAAATGTTCAAGGTCAAGTCCGCCGTTGAAGGCACCCCGGCCCGCGAGCTGGTTCTGCGCGACTACAAGGATTTCAACATGAACGGCACCAAGGTTGGCATCGGCCAGCTGGAAGTTGTCGACCTGTCCATCCTGGACGCCGTCAAGGCCGACCTGGCCGCCGACATCAAGGCCCTCAAGGCCGAGAATGGCAACCACTCCGTGTTCCTGCTGCTGACCGACATCATGAAGGAAGGCTCCGAGATGCTGATCGTTTCCGACGACGCCGGTGTTGTCGAGAAGGCCTTCGGCGCCAAGCCCGTCGATGGCAAAGTCTGGCTGCCCGGCGTCATGTCCCGCAAAAAGGACGTTGTGCCCAAGTTCGAAAAGGCTTTCGCCTAAGCCTTGGCTCTTTGAATGCAAAAGCCCGTCCAGGTTCGCCTGGGCGGGCTTTTAATTTTGGACTTGTGTTTCTTCCGCATTAATGCGCGGGGAAGCGCGGCCGTAAGGCGTTCATTCGCGGGTGACACAGACAGTGACTAGAGAACCGCGAATCTACGCGTCAT
>CAXNFJ010000065.1:0-8236 GCA_964201165.1 Desulfomicrobium sp. | reverse complement strand
CGCCCGTGGCGATGCCCATGCACTCGCCCGGCCGCAACGGGCCGGTGACCACCTCGTCTATGGCCGCGCTGCGGGCTAACTCCACGTAGCCCGGGTTACCCTCGCTCGCGCCAAAGGTATCGGCGGCGCGCACGGCGTACCCATCCATGCACGATCGGTCGAGGGCCGGGATATTCTCCCCCGCCATGATGCTTTCGGCCAGGACACGATCCAGACAATTCTCTAAGGTCACGGCTTCCGATCCGACGGACGCAAAACCGGACAGCAGTTCACAAAACCGGGCCGGGGTGATGACCCGGAAAAAACCGTGCTCCATGCCTTACTCCGGCTTCAGGGAAGAAAGTTTGGTTTCAGGATAGGCATCGGCATAGTACTGGACATTCTCGCCGAAAATATCCTGAGCCTTGGTCTTGGCATAGGTTTCGATGTCTTGCTGCAGTTGCAAAAACTGCCGGGCCAGCTGCCTTCCCACGGGAGTGAGTTCGTAGCGCTGCCCCTTGCCCTTGACCTTCTGGACCAAGGGTTTGCCGATGCTCTCTTCCGCGGCTTTGAGTTTGCCCCATGCCGCCCGGTAGGACATCTTCATTTCCGTGGCTGCCTGCCGCAGGGATCCGTACTCTTCGATTTTCTCAAGCAGCAAAGCCCGGCCGATGCCCAAAAAAATCTTCTCATCCCGCTCAAACCAGATGTGCAAACGCATGGTCAGGGTGCCGTCAATCGTGGACTCGGTCATGGATCTGTCCTCCTGAGTGGGGATGATATGCTGAAAAATCAAACAGATACTATCATAAATTAAAGCCAGAAACAAAACAAGCATTGTGATGCGCGGAAAGACACGTTACCTACGGACCCGGCCCGGAATCACACCTCGCCTTTCATCAACGGAGAATGACCATGCTCGAAGCCGAAAAAGCTCAGGAATTGCTCACAAAAAAAATCAATGCATGCAAGCAGCGCGGATTTCTGCCAGAGGAACTAATTGATCTGGTAGAAAAAATCTATGCGCGTCAACTTTCGGAACGAGTCAAGGCGCACGTGCCCTCCGCGCATGAGCTTGAAACGGCCGATGCCCTGCAGCACAGCCAGGGAGCGCCCCTGCTGGAAAGAGCCCTTTTCCCCTTTGACCGGGACCAGACTCTGACGCTTTTTCACGAATTTCTGGGTTTCGCTGCCGCGAGCAATGCGGCCCTCAAGGACGCGGCAACGGTCATTTCAGAAGCTCTGGCGGACAAATCTCTTGACCTTGATCAGGCCATGCAGGCCCACCGCGCTGGCGATGAGCGCTTTTTTGCCACATGGTCCGCCGCCACCCCGACCGCGCCGCGCATCCTGCCCATGCTCGTACAGGCGGCCATGACCCCATCCCTGGAACGCTTCGCGCTGGAACTGGCATCCAAGGCAGACCTCAAGGCTTCCTGGCCCCATGGACATTGCCCGCTGTGCGGAAGCATGCCGATCATGGCCGATCTGCGCGAAAAGGAAGGGTTCAAGTACAACATCTGCGGATTTTGCCACGCGGAATTCCACGTGCCCAGGCTGCAGTGCCCTTTCTGCCTGGAAAAGGACACGTCCAAGCTGGAATACTATGAGGCCAAGGAAGAACCGGGACTGCGCATCAATGCCTGCACGACATGCTCGATGTACATCAAACAGACGGACTTCCGCGTTCTGGACCGCAGATCCCTGCCCCTGGTGGACGACCTGGACTCCTTGACCCTGGACGTGATTGCCCGGGAAAATAAATTCAAGCGACCCACACTCTCGGCCTGGGGATTCTAGGCAACGCACCGGCGGCCCTTCAAGGCCGCCTGCTGCACGAACGTCATACCGTTATCGGGAAGGGATCATGATCGGATTGGTGCTCGCCGGGGGACAATCTTCCAGGCTGGGACAAGACAAAACCGTGGTTATCCATGAGGGGCAGACCCTGCTTGAGCGTACGGCCGCACTGCTTCAGCGTCACGTCGAGCAGGTCTACATCTCGTGCCGCCATCCGGAAAAAATCGATGTCCCCTGGCCTGTCATCGTTGACGACACGGAACGCATCGGACCGGCGGGCGGGATCATCACGGCCCTGCGACAGTTGGGGGGACCGATTTTCGTTCTCGCCTGCGACCTGCCTTTCATGGAAGACAGCTTCATCACCCGCCTCATGGCCGCGCGGGAAGAGCGGCCACGGGAATGCGTCGTGACGACATGGGGACTCAAGGATTCGGGGTTCATCGAAAATCTGGTCGCCATTTACGAACCCGGCGCCCTGCCGCTGCTGGAAGCTGGAGTGTCGCGGGGAATTTTCAAGCTCGCCCGTCTCGTTCCGGTTGGGCTGCGCCATGTCGTGGAATACACCGCGGAAGAACGGAACATCTTCTTCAACGTCAACTATCCCAAGGATCTTCAGCAACTGCGCGATACGTAAAGACTACGTGCCGCGGGTAAAGACGAGTTTCCCCACGCCCGGCACGTCCAGCCGCACATTGGCGCCGTCCACCACGCCTTCCACCACCGCGCCCTCGCGGGTATGCACGTTGAGGCCTCCCCCGCGCACGGACCACAAAAAAGGCAGAACCTCGCCCCCAATCTCCCATTTTCCACTGCCGTCATCGCCAAGGATCATGACCACTTCCACGGGTCTGCTCAAGCCTTCATACTTGGCCCTGTAACGCCCAGAGAGGTCGGATTGTCCCGAACAGGCCAGACAAAACAACAGCATTGCCCACACCACTGTCTTACTCACAATCCGAGCTCCTCCGGTTTGAGCATGAACAACCGGTCCAGATGCACCAGGCTGTCATAGCGATACACATGCGCACCCATGGCCAGCCAGCCCAGATCACGCAGCACCGTCCACCAGGAAATGGCCTCGCCCACGCTCTGGAAACAGCCGCAGCCGATGGGCGTGTCTTTGATCAGGGCCACCACCACGGCCAAGGTGAACATGATCAGCATGCCGCAAATCAGAAGACATGCGGCCCGCACCCGCACCCCGGCCAGGAGAAACAACCCGCAGACGAGCTCTAGCCAGGGCATGAACACGGCCAGAGGATTGACCAGCCAGTGCGGGACAATCAGGTATCCGGCGATATTGTCCGCGAACTCGGCCGGAAAATTGATCTTGTGCAGGCTGGCGTAAATGAAGATGCCCGACAGATAAAGGCGCAGGACCAGGGACAGGACCGGATGGGTCAGGACATGCCGCACGCGGCCGATCATTTTTCACCTCCGTCCAGGGCCCGAGGATCAGCGCTTTGCACAATAAAGACCCGCTCATGATCCCGTCCCAGGAATTTGCGGGCCACGATCTGATCATAACGGCGGCTCACGCTGCGCCCGAACACCACGATAGGCCGCTCGGGGTCCTCGGCATTCATCTGCATCATATACACCAATTCAAAGAGCTGGGCCGGAATGTTGACCGCCCCTGAGGGATGATCACGCTCGAAAAATTCCCGGGGACGGGCATCGACCAGCAGCGCGTCCTCATGGATGAGCAGCTTTAGGGCCTGTTCCACGGTAACGATCGGGACGTCGACTCCGGCAGGTTCGACCAAGGGTATGCCCCGCGGACTCTGGTGATTGAACGCCAGCGCCATGCCCAGGCTCAAGACGATGATGAGCGCGAAATCGACCATGCGGACGCGAGCCAGGCTCTGCGCCTTGCTCTGCACAATGCCGGCAATGCGCCTGCCTGCGGCCTCCAGCATGCTGATCCGATCCCGAGCCCGGGTCAGCTCGGTGATGGTTCGACGCAGTTCGACATTTTGCTGTGCCAGGTCTTCGTTCAGAGCCGAGATGGTGGCAAAGGAGTCGGCGTTCTTGAGATGCATGACTCCCTGGGAAACAAAAGCCTGCAGCAGTTCGTCCTCGGTGGAAACGGAAGAATCCAGGCAGCGGCCCAAAAGCAGGACCCCGTACAGATTTTCACGCAGCATAAAAAGATAGGCCCGATCGGGATCGAACCCGAGAGGCAGGTCGGCCAACGCGCCCAGCTGCTCCACGGACTGCACCTGCAGGGGTTGCAGGCGCTTATCCCGGACTCCGGCCAGACACAGGAAAAAAAGAAGTTCCACGTCCGAGGTCTCCAGCGCGGGGGGCGCTTCCAGCCCCTTGGCGCTTTTGAGGACCTTGTCCGTGGAGCGGTCGTGCAGCAGCAGCATGCCTTGGGGCCGGGCAAAATGGCCGAGCACCGTCAAAAGGAAGGTGTCCATGACCTCGCCCATGTCCACGCGGATGATCTCACGGGAAAGGTCGCGCAGAGCGCTCAAATGAAAAATCTGGCGATCCAGGGTGTCGTTGCGTTTGCTGAGTTCGGCGTTGAGCATCTCGACGCGGGCGGCAAAAAGAGAAAACCGCAGGCTGGTTTGAAAAAGGATGCCGAGCCCCGCGACAAGTTGCTTGTCGTTCTCGTCATAGGGCCGCCCGGCAAGATTCCCTTCAAGGCCCAGCACCCCTTCCTGACCTTCATCCAGGGGGCAAACCAGAAGCAGTTCACATTTTCCCGGACAGAGGTCGCCTTGCAGCGAGGGCACGAAAAAAGGATCCTTGCGCTCCCCGCCCAATGCATCAAGGTGAGCGCGCAGAACGTGCGCGTAGGCCGGAGTCAGATTTTTGGACAAACTGGAGCGTGTCATGAGCTGAAACTCGTCCCGCCCCAGGATGGCCGCGAAACCGCCCCTGGCCCCCACTCCGCCTTGGGCGGAAAGCAGCAATGCTTCCAGGATCTTGTGCGGATAGCGAGCGCCACTCAGTTCCGCAGCAGTGTCGGACAGGATCTGAAACTGATATCTGGCGCGATCGATGTCGCTTTCTGGTTGGGCGGTTGCGGTCATGCGCTGCCCCACGATCAATCGAGCAGATTCTTGATCTGCTGATAGAGCCCGTCAATGTCCTCAACGACGCCCAGATGCGCGTACACGATGCTTCCGTCGGGCCTGAAGACCAGGGTGTAGGGGGTCAGGGGCTCGCCCAGCAGCTTGTGGGCCGCATAGTCCGGATCACTGACCACCGGAAAAAGATACTGACCCGTGGACAGGAGTTGCTTGACCTCGGCCTCGGTCCCGCCGGCGGCCAGTCCGAGCATGGTCACCCGCCCCTTGAGCTTGCCCTTGTTCAGACGGTTGAAGAGCGTCTTGAATCCCGGGGATTGCTTCACGCACTGCGGACAGTACACCCCGATGATCTCAAGAAAAACAAGGTCACCCGGCAGGTCGGCGAAAGCAAAACTAGTCTTGCCCTGCACGCCGAGCATCTCCTGCCCGGCCGGATCCCTGGGTACGGACAGAGTCAAGGCCGGGATGACATCCCCCACGCCGGGGGGGGCCGCCAGGGCGGGCACGGCTGAACAAACAAGCAGAAGACACAGGATCAGGCGTGCAGGAACGAACATGAAAACTCCTTGGCACGGGGAGCCATAAAAATTTCTAGGCGCAGGCCTGGTCCAGAGAATCAAAGATCTGGATCATGCGGGTCAAGCCCACAATGCCGAAAACCTTACGAAAATTCTCGGAAAGACCGGCCATGACAAGTTCCATTCCATCCTTTTCACTCTCCAGCACGAGCTGGGTCAGAATGGCTATGCCCGCTCCGTTGACGGATGTGTTGGGATCGAAATGGAGGACAATGCGCGTGACCTTGGCCGCCTGGGCCTTGGCATAGGCTTCGCGCAGATAAGGTTCACTGTGGGAACTGACGCTGCCCTGGACTTCAATGACCAGCGCCCGGCCCTGCTGGTGCACGCTGACCTCGTTCTGCCTGCTCTTGGCCAGCTTGAGCCGCTCCCGAGCCCGGGACAAGCCTTGCTCAAGACTCTGACGCTGGATGGGCTTGTTGATGAAATCCGCGGCATCCAGATTCAAGGCCTGGATGGCCAGATCCATGTCGCCATGCCCGGTGATGACGATGACCTCCGTGGTCGGAGAACGTCTTTTTATTTCCTGCAGGACCTCGATCCCGTCCATGCCGGGCATCTTGATGTCGGTCAGGACGATATCGGGCTTTTCCTTGTCGAAGACGGCCAGCCCCTCTTCACCGGATTCGGCGGTCAGGATGTCGAAGCCATACACATCCAGAAAAAGCCGAAACATTTTTAAGGTCGCCTTCTCGTCATCAATGACCAGAATTTTTTCTTGCGTCATTCGGATTTCCTGTTGGTTTGCACCGGAAGTTCGCCCGTCCGGCTTATGTTATGCTCAGGCGCCGAGTGTGCTTCGGCGCTCGGAAAACTTAACACAAATGTCGTCCCTTCGCCCGGCCGGCTGTCGATGGTGATGGTTCCGCCATAATCCCGGACAATGCCGTACGTGATCGCGAGTCCCAGCCCCATTCCCTTGCCGGTCTGCTTGGTGGTGAAGAAGGGCTCGAAGATCTTGTTGCGCACGGTATCGGGGATGCCCGGGCCGTTGTCGGCAAAAGAGGCAAAGACCCGGCCATCCTGGGTGTAGGTCCGCACCAGGATATCGCCCCACATGCCGGGTTCGAACTCCATTTTTTCCTGGATGGCGTCACGCGCGTTGTTGAGCAGATTGAAAAACACCTGCTGCAGCCGATTGTTGTGGGCCTTGATGACCGGCAGATCATTGTCCAGCTCAAGGCGGATGGTGATGCGCTGGATGGAGAACTGGCGTCCGATGATGGACAATACCCCGCGAATGGGCTCGTTCATGTCCACCCGCTCCATGACCAGCCCGGATTTTTTGCCGAAGGCCCGCAGGTTGTTGATGATGTCCGTGGCCCGATCCACCTGCTGACTGATTTCCGTGGCCATCTCCCGAATCTGGGCTTCGGTCACTTTCCGATTCTGCTCAATGAGCAGATTCAGATATTCGCTGCCCATCTTGATGGCATTCAGGGGCTGGTTGATCTCATGGGCAATGCCCGCGCTCATTTCGCCCAAGGTTTTCATCTTGGCGGCCTGCACGAGTTGCGCGTCCTTTTCCATCATTTCGGTGATATCGGCCACGGAAACGATGATGGCATGGGTCCCGCCGTAACTGATGGGACACGCGTGCATGTTGACGTAAAAAGGCCGCTCGCCCTTTTTATAGTGCAGCACCTTGGGATAATAGACGCAGCCGCTGATCGTGTTCGGATCATCCAGGGAAGCCATGCACTCGCGGACATGATCATCGCCAAGGATCATGAAGGACACCCCCAGCAGCTCGCCCTTGGAGTATTCGTACAGTTCCTCGGCCCTGGGATTAGCGTCCAGAATCAGATTCGTATTGCAGTCCACGACAAAAATCGGGTCCGGACCGGAATCGAACAGGGACCGGTACTTCATCTCCGATTCCTGCAGACGCTTGCGGTAGAGGCGAATGGACCAGACCATGCTCATGAAGGAATCGGCCAGCTGGATAACCTCGTCCCCTTCGCGCTTGCGGTAAAAGAGGCAGGTCGAACAGACCTGGCCGGTCTTGCGCTCGGTGTTGCGGAATTTGCGGTTTTGGTCATCAAAATGCCAGCACGGCATGTTGGTGTCCTTGTAGGCCGGGCAATTAGTGACGGCCCAGTCCAAGCCCTCGCCCAGATCTATGTTCACATCGAAATTGCCCCGGCTCAGTTCGTCGGAGATATTGGTCAGACGAAAGATCGGTCTGGTGATGTAACGGGAAATGCGGTGGCTGACATAAAAAATGATGATGATGACGGCCGAGATGAATCCCAGGAACATGAAACGCAGTTTGGACACCAGCTTGTCGATGTGCTCCTTGCTCAAGCCGACATGCACGGTGCCGATGTGGTAGAGCCCCTCGTTCATGGGCACGGCGATGTCGTAGGAGGTCTGGGGGCCGTGCGCCACCAGGCGCACGCTGTGCAGACGCCCCTCCAGCACGGGGTTGGCTATGCTCAGGGGGGCGGGAAAAGGCACCGTGAACGTATGGGAGAGAACCTGTTCGCTGCGGTCGAGCACGAAGATGTAGTTGATCATGTGCTGTCTTTCCCGCAGGCGGGCCTCGTCAAAGATGAGACTGAGGAGCTCCGGGTAGTTCTTGTCCAGCACAAATCCGCCGCCGCGCTCGGCGATGGAATGGGCCACGGCTATGCCGCGCAGTTCCAGTTCCTTGGTCAGGCCGGAAATAAGAATCCAGCGCGCCAAGAGCGCGATGGTGACGCTGATGATGAGAATAACGGCCAGAATGGAGACGAAGATCTTGTTTTTGAGGGAAATGCGGGCATAGGGTTTCATTGATGCGCCCCCTGATCCAGTTCCACCCAGTCATTGAGCAGGATGAAACGCCCG
>CAXNFJ010000064.1:0-8424 GCA_964201165.1 Desulfomicrobium sp. | reverse complement strand
GGCATGTACGCCTGCAACGGCATTCTCTTCAATCACGAATCCCCCCTGCGCGGCGAAACCTTTGTCACCCGCAAGATCACCCGCGCCCTGGCCCGCATCCATGTCTGCCTGCAGGACTGCCTGTTCCTCGGCAACCTTGATGCCAAGCGCGACTGGGGCCATGCCAAGGACTATGTGGAGATGCAGTGGCTCATGCTGCAGCAGGACGTGCCCGAGGATTACGTCATCGCCACGGGCCGGCAGTACTCAGTGCGCGAATTCATCAATTTTGCCGCGTCGGAATTGGGCATGACCATCCAGTGGCAGGGCGAGGGTGTGGAAGAGAAAGGCGTGAACCCCGCCAACGGCAAGACCATCGTGGCGGTGGACCCGAGGTATTTTCGTCCCACCGAGGTCGAGACCCTGCTCGGAGACCCGAGTCGGGCCCGGGAGAAGCTGGGCTGGGTGCCGCGCATCACCTTCGAGGACATGGTCCGCGAGATGGTCCGCTTCGATCTGGAAGAGGCCAAAAAGGACGAACTGCTCAGACGGGCCGGGTTCGCGGTGACCGACTGCAAGGAATAGCCGTCAGCCGGTCCGCAATCCTCACTTTCCGAATTCAAAATTCCTATATTCCCAGTTTGCCGCGCCGGTATCTGAACGTGTCGCGTGATACGTTCAGAAGTCGCGCGGCCTGTGATTCATTTTCATCCGTCAGACGCAGGGCCTGTTCATAATAGCTTCGTTCCTGGTCCTGCAGCAGGGCGGGCAGGTCCACTCCGGCTTGGGTCAGGGCCGCGCTTTTCTCCGGGGTGGGGGGGCATTCGGGTGCCAGGCCCAGATCCGTCGCGTCAAGTTCAGGGTCGCAGGCCATGAGGGCGGCCCGCTCCATGATGTTGCGCAGTTCGCGCACATTGCCGGTCCAGGCATGGCTGAGCAGGGCGTCCCGTGCGGACGGGGTTAGCTTGGTGAATTTCTTTCCGAATTTTTCCCCGTATTGATGCAGGAAGAGCCGGGCCAGGGGCAGGATGTCCTCGGTGCGACGGGCCAGGGAGGGCACGCGGATGCGGACCACGGCCAGGCGATAGAACAGATCCTGGCGGAATGTCCCCTGCCGGACCATGTCCTCGAGGTTGCGGTTGGTGGCGGCCACAACCCTGGTGCGCACCGAACGCTTGACCGTGGAACCCAGAGCGTAGAATTCGCCATCCTGCAGGAAGCGCAAGAGCTTGGCCTGGGCGCTGTGGGGCAGTTCGCCGATCTCGTCCAGAAAGAGGGTTCCACCGGCGGCTTCCTCCACCAGTCCGGGCTTGCCCTTCTTGCCCGCCCCGCTGAATGCTCCGGGCGCGTAGCCGAAAAGTTCGCTTTCGATCAGCTCCGCCGGGATGGCCGCGCAGTTGACAGTGAGCAGAGGGCCCCTGAAATTGGGGCTGCGGTAGTGGATGGCGCTGGCGATGAGCTCCTTGCCCGTGCCCGTGTCGCCTTCGATCAGCACCGGCGTGTCCGGGCTGACCGCGACCTTGGCCACAGTCTGGACCACATCGGTCAGGGCTTCGCTCTCGGCCACGAAAAAGGGGATCTGTTCGCGCAGGGCCTTGTCCTGCAGGACGCGAATCTCCTTGCCCAGGCGGATGGAGCTTCCCGCCCGTTCCAGGCAGAGCTTCAAGGCATCCATGCGCAGGGGTTTCAGCAAATAATCGAAGGCCCCGCGCTTCATGGCCGAGATGACCGTGTCCAGGTCCTCGAAGGCCGTGATCATGATAACGGCGGCATGGGGCGATTGCTGACGAATGCTGCCGAGCACCTCCAAACCGCTGACGTCGGGCAAGCCGATGTCCAGGAGCACGAGATCGGGGGCCAGTGCGGGCAGGCGGGTCAGGGCCTCCTTGCCGCTGGCGCAGGAGCTGACGTCGTATTGCCGGCCCAGGGCCATGGACAGGCTGTCGCGGATGGATTCCTCGTCGTCAATGATGAGCAGGGAGTAGTTCATGGGTGCTCCGTGGCCGAAACCGGAAATTCCAACCTGAATTCCGCCCCGCCCTGGGGACTTTCGGCCACTTGAATGGTTCCGTTGTGGTCGGCCACGATGCGCTGCACGATGGACAGTCCGATGCCCGTGCCGTCATTGGCCGTGGTATAGAAGGGGTCGAAGATCCGTTCCCGGTCCGGTGGGGCGATGCCCGGCCCGTTGTCCGCGATGGAGAGGCAGACCCGGTTTTCGGCCACGAAGACGCGCAGGGTTATGGCCTTGTCCGTCTCGTTCTGGCGCACGGCCCGGGCCGCGTTGTCCACGATGTTGATGACCGTCTGCTCCAGCTGCATGCGGTCCCCCAGAATGGGGGGGGCGGGAGAGAATTCCGTGTCCACGGCGATGCCTGCCTTGCGCAGGGTCGGGATCATGAGGCTCAGGCCCTCCTGCACCGGAACGGACAGGTCCAGCAGTTCGAGTCGTGGTGTGCCGGGTTTGGAAAAGTCCAGCACCCGGCGGATGACCGATTCCATTTTGCCTGCGGCCTTGCGGATCTTTTCGATGGTCGCGCGCAGGACTTCCGCGGGTTCACCGTCGGACAGCTCGGCGCAGATCTCGTCCATGGCGTAGAGGTAGCCGTGGATGCCCGTCAGCGGGTTGCGGATCTCGTGGGCGATGCCGGCGGCCATGCGGCCCAGGGAGTTGATCTTGTCCAGGAGCATGATCTGCCGGGCCATGCGCCGGGCCCCCGTCACGTCGGCCATGAACACGGCCACCCGCGTGACCTGCCCGTTGTCGTCGAAGACGGGGTAGAGGCGCAGATCCAGATCCCGCTCTTCGCCGTATTCGTTGATGGAACGGGCCTCGCCGGAGGCGAAGACTCCGTCCAGGGCCTGCCGGAAACGGTCGGCCTGTTCGGTGGGCAGGAGGGCGTAGAGGGACATGCCGAAAAGGGATTCGCGAATGCTGCCCAGGCGCGAGGCCCCGGTTTCGTTGATGTCGAGGATGATCCCAGCCTGGTCCATGAGGAGCAGGGTCTCGGTCGGCGCGTTGATCAGCGCCCGGGCCTTGGCCTCGCGGTCGCGTATGTGCGCTTCGGCCAAGCGGCGCTGCTCGATCTCGAAGCGCAGGTCGCTGGTGCGGCGGTCGACCTCGATTTCAAGCCTCGCCCGGGCCTTGCGCAGATCGCCCTCGGCCCGGATTCGTTCATGGACCTCGCGCTCAAGTTCGTCATTGGCCGCGCGCAGGTGCTCGGTGCGGGCGCGGACCGCCTCCTCAAGCTGCTCCTTGTGCCGGCGCAGCACGGCCTGGGCTTCCTGGCGACGGCGGGTGGAGCTGACCAGCATGGCCAGGGCGGCCAGGAGCACGATCACGCCAACGGTGGCGGACCAGATGTAGCGCTTGTCGATCTGATAGAAGCGGGCGGGCTGGTTCAGAATCAGGCTGCCCGCGGGCAGGGCGGAGGTGTTGATGCCGAAGCGCTGGAGCTGGATGTAATCGAAGATATAGCGCGACGGAGTGCCTTTGTGGACGACGATATCGTCCGGATCGGCCCCGCCGAGAACCCGCATGGCCAATCTGGCCGCACGTTCGCCTTCGGTTTGGCCCTGCACCATCTTGCCGCCCACGCAGCCCGTGCCCATCTCGAAATCCCAGAAACCGTAGATGGGCACCCCGGCATGGGTGGACAGGAAGAGATTCTTGCCCCGGTAGTCGACCAGCACCCCTTCCTCGTTGCGCATGACACCATGGATGAAAATGAGCTGCCCGGGGCCGAGCCCGGTCAACCTCGTACGCAGTTCCTGGGCGGTCAGATTGTTCCAATAGGTGAAGCGGATGGTCGGGAAATTCTGCTCCAGGTCGCGCAGGGCCCGGTCCGTGAGCAGGTCGGTGATGGCCTGGTCCGCGCCGATGACCACGAACTCGGCCGTATTCGGGTGCAGGGACAGGGCCGTGCGCATGGTTTCGGCAAAGGCCGGGTTTTCCGCCAGGCCCGTGATGCCCTTTTGGCCGCGCAGTTGCTCGGGCCGAAAATCGTTCACGCCGCAAAAGACGACGGGCGCGCCGTGAAAAATGCTGTCCCGGTACTGCAGGACAAAATCAAGGGCATCGTTGTCCGTGGCGATGATCAGGTTGAAGACGCTGCCCGCGAGTTTGTGGCGCAGCAGCGCGGCCTGCAGGGAGAGATAGGACGTGTCGGTGTTGCGCTTGGTGTCCAGGTACTCGACCCACAGGAGGGCCTGGGGCATTTCGGTGCGGAAGGTCTCCCGGATGCCGGTGTTTAAGGTGTCGGTCCAGGACAGCCCGGGATGATAGGAGTGCAGGACGAGCACGTTGGGCGATGCGGCCAGAGCCGGCAAGGGCGGCAGAAGCAGCAGGAGAAGGAGGATGACGCGCAGCATGGATACGCTGTAAGCGCAATTTCCCTGACCTTCAAGTCCGCGTGCCGGTGGCCTTGACAGGCTGGTATGATGGGAATAACACCCTTTGTTTCCTTGCTCACCCGAATTGAATGAGTGGGCTTTTACCCGTAAGGAGGATTTATAATGATGACAAGGTATGAGGAATTGATCCTGCTCAGCCCCGAGCTGGGTATGGAAGAATGTCGCGAGATTGTGAACAATTTCAGCGCCATTGTTGAGCGTGAGGGTGGAACCATCCTCAAGATCGACGACTGGGGCGTCAAGGATACCGCTTATCCGGTGCGCAAGTTCAATCGTGGCCGGTACATTCGCATGGAAATGAATATGCCCGGAAAGGCAGTGGCGGAGCTGGAACGCAACGTCCGCATCACCGATGGCGTATTCAAATTCATCACCGTGAGACTCGCCGACATCCCTGCTGCGGCAACCGAGGAGGCATAAGATGTCCTTTAAGAAGAAATTCGCACCCCGGAGAAAGTACTGCCGTTTTTGCGAAAATCCGGAAATTCTGCTCGATTACAAACATCCCGAAATCCTGAATGATTTCGTGACCGACCGCGGCAAGATCATTGCCAGCCGCATCACGGGTTCCTGCGCCAAGCATCAGCGGGCGATCACCCGCGAAGTCAAGCGTGCCCGTCAGATGGCTCTGATGTTCTACACGGCCACCCACAGCACCGACGTGCTCAAAAAGTCTAGAATCTAGGAGAGTTGGTCATGAAGGTCATTTTGAGAGCAGACGTGGACAATCTGGGCAGCCTGGGCGAGATCGTCACTGTCCGTCCCGGTTATGGTAGAAATTATCTGTTGCCCCAGGGGCTGGCCTCTACGGTCACTCCCGGCAATCTGAAGGTCTTCGAGCAGGAACGCCGCAAGCTGCAGGCCAAGAACGATGCCATTCGCGCCGAGGCCACTGGCCTGGCCGGCAAGATCGAAGCCGCCAAGGTCGTTATCGAAGTGCGTGTGGGCGATGGCGACAAGCTTTACGGCTCCGTCACCTCCCCCCAGATCGCCGCGATCCTGGCCGAACAGGGCGTGGATGTGGATCGTCGCAAGATCATATTGGAAGATGGCATTCGTACTTTGGGCGAATACATTGTCGATGTGAAATTGCATCCTGAAGTCGTGGCCAAGTTGACCGTGAATGTGGTCAAGTTCGGCCGGGTGGAACAGGTAACCGAACTGGTGCCACAGGCCGATGCAACTGAAGAAGCAGCCGCAGAATAAGTTCGGGCAGCGCCTCGGAAATAAAGTCCAACCAGAGGAGGCCTTGCAAAAGGCCTCTTCTGATTTGTTGCGCAGACTTCCCCCCCACAACACCGAAGCGGAACAGGCGGTGCTCGGCGGGGTTTTTTTGCGCAACGATATTTTTCACACCCTGGTCGATACAATCACCGATGAGGATTTTTATTCTCCGGTGCACCGCATCATCTATCAATCCTTCCAGGAACTGTACCGGCGCCGCGAACCCGTGGACCTGGTCACCGTGGCCGAATACCTGCAGACCAGAGGACAGCTGGACGAGGTGGGCGGCACGGTTTATCTGGCCTCCCTGGCCGAATCCGTGGCTTCGGCCTCCAACGCCGTCTTCCATGCCCAGATCGTGCGCGACAAATCCGTCCGTCGCCGCCTCATCCAGACCTCATCCGAGATCCTGACCAGCTGCTTCGAAGCCGGAGAAGAGACGGAATCCTTGCTGGATCAGGCCGAACAGCAGATTTTTTCCATTGCCGAATCCAAGGGCAAGCCTGTCTTCATGAGCAGCAAGGACCTGGTCCAACGGGTCTTCGAGCAGTTGGAGACGCGCGCCGGGCAGGGCGAACTGGTCACGGGCGTGCCTACGGGCTACACGGATTTCGATCACATGACCGCTGGGTTGCAAAAATCCGACCTGATCATTCTCGCGGCCCGTCCGTCCATGGGCAAGACGGCCCTGGCGCTGAACATGGGCATGCGCGCGGCCATCCGTCACGACATTCCCGTGGCCGTCTTTTCCCTTGAGATGTCCATGGACCAGCTCATGATGCGTCTTTTGGGCTGTCACGGCCGGGTGGATCTGAGCAGGCTGCGCAGCGGCTATCTGAACGACGAGGACTGGAGCAAGCTGTATCAGGCCGCCGAGGACCTGTCCAAGGCACCTATTTTCATCGACGACACTCCGGCTCTTTCGACCATGGAAATCCGGGCCCGCAGCCGTCGCCTCAAGGCGGAAAAGGGCGTGGGCCTGATCATCGTCGATTACCTGCAACTCATGCGGTCCAGTCACAAGAGCGACTCGCGCGAGCAGGAAATTTCGGACATTTCGCGCAATTTGAAAGCCCTGGCCAAGGAGCTGGAAGTTCCGGTCATCGCCCTGTCCCAGCTCAACCGCAAGGTCGAGGAACGCTCCGACAAGCGTCCCATGATTTCGGATCTGCGCGAATCCGGGGCCATCGAGCAGGATGCCGACGTCATCGTCTTCATCTACCGCGACGCGGCCTACAACAAGGCCGAGGACAATCCGAACAAGAACATCGCCGAGATCATCATCGGCAAGCAGCGTAACGGTCCCGTCGGGGCCTGCCGTCTGGCCTACTTTGGTCAGTACACCGTGTTTGACAATCTCACGGAAGTCGGGCTGCCGTCGGAAGACGGCGGCGCGTACTGAGCATTTCCGCGCACCTTCAACATCAAGCGGATGTCGCCATGAAAGCCTATTGCCCGGAAGATTTTTTTTCGCGCAGCCAATTGCGCAGTGTCCAGAAATCCCGTCTCATCGCCACCGTCGAGCGCGCGGCCAAGTCCGAATTCTATGCCCGCCGCTTTGCCGAGACCGGGGTCGACCTCGGGTCCATCACTTCCGCCGATGACATAACCCGGCTCCCCTTCACCACCAAGGACGACCTGCGCAGCGCGTATCCCTCGCGCATGCTGACCCGGCCCGTGACGGACATGGTCAGGCTGCATGCCTCCTCCGGGACCACGGGCGCGGCCACGGTCATTTACTACACCAGGAACGACATCGATTCCTGGGCTGATCTTATGGCGCGCTGCATGCACATGGTCGGGGTCAGGGCCGAGGACACCTTTCAGAACATGTCCGGCTACGGCCTTTTCACCGGGGGACTCGGCATCCATTACGGCGCCGAACGCCTGGGCTGTCTGACCATTCCCGCCGGGGCGGGCAATTCCAAGCGTCAGCTCAAACTGCTCGAAGATTTTCAGGTCGCGGTCATTCATATCATCCCCTCCTATGCGCTGCATCTGGGCACGGTGAAGGATGAGCTGGGTTATACCCCCGATCGTCTGAGCCTGCGCATCGCCCTCATCGGCGCCGAGCCCCACACCGCGGCCATTCGTGAGCGCATCGAGGAAGTCTACAGGATCAAGGCCTATAATTCCTACGGCCTGTCCGAGATGAACGGTCCCGGCGTGGCCTTCGAATGCCTGGAACAAAACGGCATGCATCTGTGGGAAGACGCCTACCTGCCGGAGATCGTCAACCCGGAAACGGGAGCGCCGGTACCCGACGGCGAGATCGGCGAGTTGGTCATCACCACCTTGTGCCGCGAAGGCATGCCGCTTATCCGCTACCGGACCAAAGACCTGACCCGCTTCCTGCCCGGCGATTGTCCCTGCGGACGGCAGCATCGCAGGCTGGACCGGATCATGGGCCGCTCCGACGACATGATCATCATCAAGGGCGTCAACATCTACCCCATGCAGGTCGAGCAGGTGCTGATGAGCATCCCGGAAGTCGGACAGAACTATCTCATCGTGCTGGAGCGGGAGGGATATCTGGATCAGATGCGGGTCAAGGTCGAGGTCAAGGAAGAATTCTTCGTCGAGGACATGCGTCAGCTCAAAAGTCTGCAGAGCCGCATCAGCTCCAGGCTGCGTGATGAGATACTCATCACCGCACGCGTTGACCTGGTCGAACACAACTCCCTGCCCAAATCGGAAGGCAAGGCCCAGCGGGTACAGGATCTGCGGGAATAGTTTTGCGGCGGCGGACGTCCGTGGGCCGTCCTGTCTGATCATCCCGTCCTAATCGTACTGGGTGACCGCGCAGGA
>CAXNFJ010000063.1:0-8440 GCA_964201165.1 Desulfomicrobium sp. | reverse complement strand
CGATCCTTGACCAGCACCTCCTGGCCCCGGGTTCTGGAGGCGATGAACTCCGTCAAGGGCATGGGCCCGGTCACGGACTGCACAAAGGCGCGGCCCAGCGACGTGGCGCCCAGCTTGCTCCCGGGAGGTGCGTAACGATTTTCATACAGCCTGCCCCACTGCACCAGCTCGCCCCGAATCAGCAGCGGAGCGGGAAACCACCACGCCATGAGGGCGGCCACGATGACGGCGGCCGCGAGAACCTGTCGCTGCATCAAACCCATGCTCTCCTCCCTGCCGGTCCTGGTGCCGGGACCTGCCGCCCGGTCAAAGGACAATCGAATCGGTCACGATTTTCACTCACCCAGCACCGCCACGCTTTGCCACGTCCGGCCGCCGTCCCGCGAGACCATGAGTCCCTCGCCAAGCCCGGCGAAGATGGCTCCATCCCCCGCGACTCCCAGGGCGACGACTGTCTTGTCCGCAAGACCGCTCTGTGTAACCTCCGTGTTCGCTCCCTGCACGGCGAGAACATCCACCCCGCTGTCCTGACGCGCCCCGACCCAGACTTCCGGCCCTGCGGGATGGAAAAAGACATAGGCGTCAAGGGGCATCTCCGATGTCTCATCCCACTTCGCGGCGCCTGCACGCAGCGTGAACGTGCTCAAAAGGCGCCGGGTGTGGATCGTTCCCCGGGAGTCCACGGCCAGAGACGTGAACGGCTGTCCAAAGCGCTTGCGCTCCCATGTTCGCCCCCCGTCGGCGGACAGGAGCAGATCCTGATGCCCGAATGCCACCGCCCGGCCATCCGGCAGGAAGATCATGTCCCAGACGCTGTAGTCCAGGCCTTCCTCGCCAGCCATGGGCAGCAGACGCCACTCCCCCGTGGCGGAACGTTCGAACAGTCCTGATGCTTCCGACGGGATGGCCAGAAGAGTCCCGCCGGCAGTCAACGCTATGTTGCGCACGCCCTTTTCGGTCAGACCCTGCATGTCCCTGGCCCAGGACTCGCCCCTGTCCGTCGACATCCACAGCCCGTCGACAGGCGAGGCAAGAAAGATCCTCTTTGCGTCAAGGGCGAGCCGCAGCTCTTTGGACGGACGCACGGGCATCTTCAGCCTGATCCACTGCCTGCCGTGGTCGTGCGAGCGAAATAGGCCATGCCCGGCCAAGACCGCGTAGCCCATCCCATCCGCCGCAAAGGCGAGGTCGGCCACATAAAATTCGTCCGCAAAGGGCCGGTAGTCCCACGAAGCTCCCCTGTCGGTGGAGACATAGAGCCCCTTGTCCCAAGTTCCCGCCCACAGCGACCCGTCCCGGCCCACGGCCACGCTCTGCACACTTATGCCCGGCAGGATGTCGATCATGCCTGACCAGGTTTTGCCCTGGTCGAGGGACACGATCAGCCCATGCCCACGCGTAGCCGCCACGCACTGTCCTGCCGCGCCAAAGGCCATGTCCTGCACGGTGGTTCCGGAAAATACCGGATGGACCTGTTCCCAGGCGCCCTTTCCGGGATGCAGGGCAAAAATGCCGCCTCCATAGGTCCCGGCGTACACGGTCCCCCAGGGGGCTGTCGCCATGGTCAAAACCCACTGCGAGGCAAGACCGGGGGAAAATGGCTCCCACGTTCCTCCCGCAACGCGGAGGCGATGGATGCCGAAGCCAAAGGTTCCCGCCAGCCATGATCCGTCGGGAGCCAAGGACGCGGACGTGACCGGCATGTCCACCAGCCCGCCTGGAGTGGCAGGGAAGGGCTGCCGCATGTCGCCCTCGGCGGCCTGGATCTGTCCCTGCAGTTCCTGCCACTGGTCATAGGCGCGCGCTCTTTCCCGCAGTTCGTCCACGGTCGCATTGGCGCCGCCGCTTTTTTCGCCCATCCTGCGCAGGAGTTCCCCTTCCTGCGCCTGAAGCGCCTGCTTGCGGGTGGCTGCCTCCGCGACCCCGCGCACGGTCTCCGGGCTCAATTCACCTGCCGGCTGCGCAAGCACGCCCTTGCCCCAGGCCTTGAGCAGCACGTCCGAGCCATCCGGGCTCACGTGCATGCGGGCCATGGACCCCTGCAGCACCTGCTCCCAGTCCCCGCCGTGATCCTTCAGCCGGAGCAGCCCGTCTGCGGTGGCCAGATGGATGCTCCCATCGGGAAAAACCGCGACGTGATGAATGAAAACATCGGGCACGTGAGAAACCCGCTTCCATTTCCGTCCTCCGGCCTCGCTCATGTACAGGCCACCCTTTTCCGTAGTCAGAGCCAATAGTTCCCCGTCAGGCAGGGACACAAGCTGCATGATGGGCGGCGCATCGATGCGGGCGTCCGCGAGGACATCGTGCCCCGTCAGCACGGCGGCGCACAGCCAGCTAAGGACAAGCAGGGTGCGTAGAGCCTTAATCATCATAAATCCATCCTTGGGCGGGACTGGCCCTCCATTCTGATGACGAAAGGAAATCCCGAAGCTCCATTTCAAAATCCCGCCGGACTTCGGCCGCTCCGACGCGGGTCTCGGGGAATATGTGAACACGGTCGCTTCGTAATATCATCGCCATCCTCCATGTTCTGGAGCATGTTTCGGCCTCTTGGCGATAAAAGGCTACTGCAGAGCACCCTTGCCCATGCGCTTGATCCCCAGATAGACTTCGAGCTTGCGGATACGCTCCCCGGTCTGAGGATCGGGTTTGAGCATGAGGCTGTCGCGGTACATGGTCAGGGCGCCGGCATAATCGCCCTGGGCCTGCCGGCGACGAGCCTCTTCCCACAGGCGCATGGCCTCGTTTTCAGGATCCAGGGCCAGACGGCGCAGCACCCCGTTTTGCGAACGGAACAAATCAATCTCCAGGGAGGCATACCCGTCGGGCCAGAGCAGCCCCTGATCCGATGCGGCAGGGCCGGAGAGGCGGTCCCCGGCTTTGGGCTGAGTCGTGCGCGTGACCTGTGCATCCAGCATGCGCACCGCACCATGACGGTCCGCGACCATGACCTCCAGGGTCTGGAGACCGAAACGTAGCGGCAGCTCAATCCGGGCACTGTCGCCCAGCAGGCTGCCCTTGTGCCAAGGACCGCCGGCGGCCCGGGCCGCGACCAGCCCCACGTCCGGGGGCACGGCCACGTCCACGGTCGCGATGCCGTCGACAACCGTGGCGTCGCTGGCAGGGGCATTCAGCTTGGCTGTGGGCAAGGCCCGTTCCACGGTCAGATCCACGGACTGGGACGCTTCGTTACCGGAGGCGTCAGCCACCCGGACCTCAACCGCGTGACGGCCAGGTTGCAGGAGCAGCGGCACGGTGGCTGCACCCTTCGTTGCCGGGAGTTCCTGCCACAGCCCGCGATCAATGGAAACCTGGGGGGTCACAGGTCCGGCATCGTCATCGGCGTGAATTTCGAGCATGACCACAGTGCTCTGCAAGACCGCACCCTGGGTCGGCTGCGCGATGCGCAAAACCGGTGGGGTGTCGTCACCCGCAGCGGTCAGCATGAAGAGGGCTTCATTGTTGGCCAGGTCAGAATCGTCCAGAGCCCTGTCCGGGTCCGCAACCAGGGCGAGATTGTTCATCCCGCCGCGTATCTTCCAGGTCACGGAGCCACTGGCGGCCTGGTCCACATCCACAACTTCGATTACTGCCCGCCCGACTTCCTCGCGGCTCCCGCCGGGCAGGATACGCTGCAGGGCCACGACCACATTTCCGGCCGCCGTTGCGCCGAAATTGCCGATGGGGAAATCGACGCGCATCTCGTCACCTGCGTTCGGGGTCTCAGGTCCGGTAATGGCCAGCTCGGAAGCGGACAGGCTCAAGTCCGGGGCGGTCAGGGACACGCCGCTGAGGGCCACGGCCTTTTCACGGGCCTCGTCCAGGGATGTTGCCGCAGTCCAGACCGGAGTGGCTGTCAGCCGGAACTTGAAGCGGAAGTCGCTGTTGACCGCGTAATGGCCGCCCCGCAGATGGGTAGTGCGCAGGCCGACCCGGTTGTCGCCGGGCAGGCCGGAACTGTCGAAACGCAGAGCTCCGGGCGGAATGCGGAAGCTGAAATTGCCTTCGGGCAACATGTCCTTGAGCAGGCCCAGCGCCACGCCGTTGAGCAGGACTTCCACGTCGTGGGTCTTGTAGCTGTCCCGGCTGCCGCGCAAGGCAAAGCTCATCTCCAGCCAGGCCTCCACCACATTGGTCTGCCGCCAGCCGTCCCCTACCCTCAGGGCCGCAAACTCGCTCACTCCGTCACGGCCCACGTCGGCAAAAACGTGATCGACCCTGCCGTCCCCGTCGCCGTCCGTGCCGACCCACTCGATATCGTCCACCTGCAGCACCAGGCGATCGGGCCGTTTGGAGCCCGTAGTGTCCGACGCCGCTGCCGCCGCCCAATCCAGGCGGTCGAGATTGACGGCCCGAGCCTTGTCCCCCCCGGCCTGAACGGACATTTCCACGTCTCTGGCCTGGGGGCTTTGGGGATCAAGGCCCGGGACCAGCCAGACCCGGTGCATGGATTCGCCCGGGGCAAGCTGAATCTCAAAAGGATAGTCGAAGCTTTTTTTCAGACCAAAAGCCTGAATCCTAGTTTTAACCCCCTTAAAATCTCCATAATACCTTGGAGTTACTATAAAATCCATGGTCGCGCCTCGCGCAAACAGGCCATGACGCACGGTGGGCGACAAGACCACTGCGTTGGAGTCCGCCGGGGTCACGGAGAGGTCGGTGATGGCGTCGCCCAGGTTGGTCAGGCGCAGGACACGGCCCATGTTTCCGGCAGAAGGCCCGATCTCGGTCCACTGCATCTCGACATGGGGCAGGCGCACATGCACCAGAATCTCGCTTTCATCCGACAACCCTGAATCCGAGACAATGCGGACGGGTATTCGGTGTTCGGCGATGTTCACGTTCTGGGTGCTTAGGGCGAACTGAAACTCGCGCTCCTCGCCCGGGGCCAGGGCAAAAGGCTTATCCTCTGAACCCGCTCCCACAAAGCTGGCCAGCATGTTCGGGTCGGCCGGCTGTCCGCTTTCCAGACGGACCAGGAGCTGGCTTTCGCCGTTATTGCGCACGCTGATCCCAACCCGCTGATCGTAGTCGCGCTGGATGTTGGCGGCATACTGGGGCCGGCCAAAGGCCAGGCCTTTCACCCGGGTCACGGTGCGCAACGGGCCGGGCTGGCTACCGCCCAAGGGCTGGAATTCATAGGTCACCCCGGTTTCAAGTGCAGGCAAGCGCACCGTTTTGCGCCGGGAGGACTCGCCGGTGACCTCTTTCCAGGTTGTGTCGCCGCCCCCCTGCGGGCGGTAGCGCACCACGGAGGGGCCAAACATCGGGGCCTGCCAACTGACGGTGACGTGTTCACCCGTAAGGGTCGTTCCGCCGGGCGGGTTGAGTTCAAAGTATTCGGACACGGTAAAGGTCCGTTCAAGTTTGGCCTTTGTCCCGGCGTCATCCACGGCGGACACGGTCAGCACGTGCTTGCCCGCTGTCAGCACGGACCAATTGAGAGGGGCCTCATAAGGCGCCTGGAAGTCCGCATCCAGGGGCTTGCCGTCCAGAGAAAAATCCACGCGGCGGATGGACGTTCCGTCAAAGCTGACAACCTGGGCCTGGGGTGTGAACGGCGTCTCCACGGTCTGGTTCTGGGAGAGATTGTTCATGGTGACAAGGATGCCGGCCCGGTCCTGCTGGCCCACGGCCTGGACCCAGAAGAACTGACGCGATTTCTGGCCGGCCGACCCGGTGCATACCCCTTGAACCTTGTAGACGCCCTGGGCCGGGAACTCGCCCTGGGCCGGAGCGTCGCCTCTCAACGGCACTGTGCCTCGGCCGTCCCCGCCCAGTTCCACCGAGCATTCCTTCGGCGGGTCCGCGTAGGCCAGACGTTCGCGCAGCAACGTGACCCGCCTGGGTGAAGCGGGATCGATCTTGGCCACCACCTTGTCCGCCTCCACTCCGCGACCCTTGGTGTCGACCATCACAAAACCTGGCTCCAGGCTGGCACCGTTCTCCCCCCACTCGGTCAATTCCAAGCGCAAAGTGGCAACACCGGGCACGGAGAGCACCTCTTTGAACCGGGTCGGCGTATGTACGCCAACTTCGCGAAGCAAAGTGCCGCGTTCATGGTCGTAAATCCTGATCAATGTTTCCAGAGCAGAAACCACACTGACGGTGACATCCCCGGCATGACGCATATCGAACAGAAAACGGTCCCGGTCGCCACATGGTCAATACTGAAGGACTGGGCCTCCCCGTCCTTCAGAGTGCGCGGCGGGTCTTCGGCCAAGGGCACGGTCTCGCCCGGTTCAGCCCGGTCCAGATGCACCGAGAGGGTGTACGGCAGAGCCGAGGCGGAATTGTCTCCCCACTCCCCGTGCATGACGAAATATTTCCCGGCCTGTACGGGCGGATTCAGAGTGGCAGTCTGCCCGGCATGGACGCCCTGTTCAACGATCAAGGAACCGGCCGCATCGAGAACGCGCAGATGGGTCTCCAGAGGTGATTGCGCCGCGACTCGCAGGTACCCGCAAAAATCGACATCCACGACGAAACCGTCCTTGTCGCCCATTGGCATGTAGCTGCCGTGAACGATTTCACCCGAAGTCAAGGGCACTGCCCTGGCCGGGTCATCGTTGCGGGTGAAGAAATCGAGCATATCCGCCGGTTCGAACCAGCTGGACAAGGCGTAGGCGTCCGTGGACCAACCGTTGTCACCCCATTCTCGCAGGGCAACAAAGTATGTACCCGGCCCTGCCACGTACCATTCCAGCTTGCCCGGATTCCCCGCATGGCTGCCGTGCTCCGTCAGCATGGCTCCGTCCGGCCCGAAAAGCTGCATGTGCCGCTCCATCCTTCCACGACTCTGGACATGGAGCCGGCCCGCGCCTGGAAGCGTAATCCGGTAGACGTCCAGGTCTCCGACCGGCAGCAAGGTCGCCCCAGTCTGGGCGCTGAGCTTCAGTTCCCGTACAGCGCTCATCTGCCCCGCAGCCGGAGTGGAATCATCGACCCCATCATCGGGCAGCACATCGACCTGCATGCGGTACGGCGTCAGGGACTCGCTATTCTCCCCCCATTCCCGGACCTCGACGAAATGCCGACCCGGCTGAATCTGAACACTAAGATCGATTTCATTGTTGGCATGAGCGCCGACTTCGCCAAGCAGAGTTCCTTCGGCATTGCGGATCAGGACATGGCGCTCCATGGGATGCCCCTGACCATGGACACGCAGAAAACCCGGACGTTCGATCTCGATCCGGTATACGTCCCGGTCCCCCCTGGCCCAGATCCGGCCAGCCATGAGTTCGCCGGATCGCAGCAGGGAGGCCGCCTCGTCACTGTCGTTGGGTTCAAGCGGATCGATCCCCGCATCGACTGAGGCCGTAAGGGTCAGGGGATCAGGCGAAGCGGCGTTTTCGCCCCATTCAAGAAGCTCGACAAAATAGGTTCCGGCGGACAGGGCCGTGTCAAAACCGTTAGGCTGCCCGAGATGCGCCCCGAGTTCCTGGATGAGCTGGCCCTGAAGATCAAGGAGGCGCAGATGGGTTTCGATGGGCGCGCCCTCGGCCACGGCCAGACGCAGCAGGGCCGACTCCGGGAGAGACAGGCGGAAGCGGTAACGTTGCCCGACCGTTGCGATGGTCAGCGTCACGGGTACGCCCGGAGTGAGGGTCGCGGGCTCGGTCGGATCAGGCTGCTCCAGGCGTACTGCGGCTTGGGCGGTCAGGGTCAAGCGCGCCTCGACCTGATCCTTTTCCAGCAGCACCCTGGCTGAGGTCGGAACAAACCCGTCCTGTTCGGCCCGCACGGTCAGCGCCCGGCGACAGACCTTGAGACGGCCGTCTGCATCAGGACGGTTGACCTCGCCGACGCCGATCTTGTCAAAAACAATCACGCCCCTGGCGTCGGTCGTGCCGTTGCCGACCACTCCGTCCGGCCAGACTTCGGCCAGGAGGACCTGGGCCTTGGGTACGGGACGTCCCTGACTGTCCTGGACATGAACGGTGACCTTGGCCGGCTTTGATTGCCGCCGCAGACGGAAAAGACTGTCCCCGGTCCGGCCCGCGCAGGTCAAGGAAACAATCCGGTCGCAGCTTGGATCCTCGCATTTTTCTGAGCTGCCGATGACCTTGGTCGGCGGCGTATCGTGGCCGACCTCATGACCCGTTGACATCAGAAAGCCGTTGGCCTGACACCACGCGTCCGCGGCGGGCGCGCCGCATTCGTTGCCCCAGGTCCGGCAGAGGTCCAGAGGCAGACCGTCGACCTTCGGATCGGCCACGATCCGGCCGGGCTGGACCTGGATCTCACGGCGCAGAGGATCATATCCCGGCAGGCTGATCTCCAGATCATACCGCCCCACGGCCAGATCCGCCGCAAACATGAAACCGTTCCAGTCGCTGACCAGGCTGACCGGCCCGGACAGGGTCGCGTTGACCGCCACCGGCGTCAGAAGCGCAACGGCCCCGGCCACGGGCTGATCCAATCCGTCGACCACCAC
>CAXNFJ010000062.1:0-8493 GCA_964201165.1 Desulfomicrobium sp. | reverse complement strand
CCTCGGCCGGATAAGGCGAGGCCGCAGCGGGGCCAGTCCATTCTTTCCGGTTCAGCTCACCAGAAAAAAGCAAAAGGGATTTCGGCATGACGCCGAAATCCCTTTTTTGCGGGCAGGTCTCGGGACTAGCCCACGCTTATCAGTTCTATCTCGAAGGTCAGGGCGAATCCGGCCAGGGGGTGGTTGGCGTCCAGGGTGGCTTCCTCGTCATCCACATCGACGATGAGGGCCGGGAGCTCGTTGCCGTCGGGAGAGCGCAGGATGAGCTGCTCTCCGACAGCGGGCGTGATCTCCGGAGGGAAGGACTCCTTGGGGACGCGGATGACCATCTCTTCATGGTGCGGCCCGTAGGCCTTTTCTTCGGGAATGGTCACGGTCACGGTCTGACCGGGTTCCATGCCGAGAATGGCCTGCTCGAACCCGGCGATGACCATGTCCTGGCCAAGTATCACTTCCAAAGGTTCGCGATCCCGGGAAGAGTCGAACTGGGTGCCGTCATCCAATGTTCCCGTATAATGAACCAGTACCCTGGTTCCCGCTTCAAGTGCCATGATAAGTCCTCTGATAAAGGGTTGTAGAATTTATTTGGAGCGCTCCAGTTCCGCCAGCCAAACCTCCAGGCTGTTGGGCTGACCCGGTTGATGATCATCGGGGTACAGCAGGGCGGACATGTAGAAAACACTGCCGATGTCCAGACTGCGCCGGGCGCTTTGGGAAAACATGTCCAGCCGATGTTCGATCATGGGGCGCCGGGTCAGGTTCACGGCATCCAGAAAAGGGGCCGCGTCGGCGGACAGGACGGCCAGCAGCTCGGCCCTGCGGCGCATGCCTTCACGATATCCCGTCTCGTCGCCTTCGTTATGCAGCAGGTGGAGGGCGGTGGTTTCGGCCTCGGCCACCTGCCGGATCCGCTCACGCAGAAAATTGAGAAATTCGGTCATGGGGTCCTCCGGAGGTCTGCAGACATGATTCGAGGCGGGTGTCCAGGGGGAAAATGATCCCTTCGCCGTGCACGGTGTAGTAGGAGCGTTGCTTGCGTTGAAATCTGCGCACTTGATCCAGGTACACGCTGCCGATGGGATCGCATTCGAGCACCGGGGAGCGTTGCGGGTTCTGGAGCAGGTCGAGGACCATTTCCTGGGCATAGGCGATGGCCTCGTCAATGAGCGTCTTCTTGCGGGCAAAGGGCAGCAGGCCTCGAACCATGCGCAGGGAGCGCTTGTAGGATCGCTCCTCCACCAGGTGCAGGCTCTGGCGGAAAATATGTTTTTTGATGGAGAAGGAGAGTTTTTTCTGCCCCATGGTCATGACCAGGGAATTGTCGGCCTCGGGGCGCGGGATGCGGAAGATGCGCGAAGCCTGCTTTCGGGGCCATTCGACTTGCAGGTCGGCGAGCATTTCCACATAGGTATGCGCGAATTTGCCCCGGCCGGCGGAAAAACCCAGCACATTCGGGACCAGATAGTTGTGGGCTATGACATCGGCCGCCAGATGGGACAGGTACCCGTAGGCATAGGCCTGGATTTCAGGGTTTTCAGCCTGCCGCAACAGGGCGCGGCCCGTGTCCCAATTGTGGGAATGGGTGGGGGTGAATTTGCAGCCCTTGCCGATGAAGATGTCCGCGGACAGGCATCCATAGAGAAACTGTTCGGGATGGGCCGCGAGCAGGGAGGCCAGGGCCGGGGCGAAAAGGTGCAGATGGGTCAGGACATGATTGCCGATGGCCATGTGCACCCCCGGCCCCCAGGCCAAGGCGTCCAAAGGACAGATGAGAAGAAGAAAAAAAGCGAAGATTATGGCCATAGGCTGCCTGAAGTATTAGTTTTTTTCCCTGGTTGTGTGGAATGTTATGTCCGGCCATTGTTCCATGATGTATTCCAGCCGCCATGCGCTGTCGGCCAGCAGGGCCAGATTGTCTTCGGAATCCGTGGCCAGGGCGCCATACAGTTCTTTTTGGAAGCGTTCGAGCACAGCCTTGTCATCGGCCTGGACCCAACGGGCCGCCGCAAGATTGACCGGTGTGTAGATGGCGTCGACTGCGTACTCATCTTTAAGACGTGAAATGATAACGTCAAACTGGAGGATGCCCACCGCTCCGAGGATATATTCGTTGCCGAGCAAGGGCCGGAAAACCTGGACAGCCCCTTCTTCGGCCAGCTGTTGTAATCCCTTTTGCAATTGCTTGGTCTTCAGCGGGCTTTTCAGGATGACCTTGCGAAAATGCTCGGGCGCGAAGCTCGGGATGCCCGTGAACTTGAGCTCTTCCTTCAGGGAAAAGGTGTCGCCGATCTTGATGGTCCCGTGGTTGTGCAGGCCGATGATGTCCCCGGCGTAGGCTTCTTCCACGCCGGTGCGGTCCTGGGCCATGAAAATGGTGGCGTTGGAGATCTGCACTTCCTTGCCGATGCGGTGGTGCCGGATCTTCATTCCTTTCGTATACTTGCCGGAGCAGATGCGCAGAAAGGCGATGCGGTCGCGGTGGGCCTTGTCCATGTTCGCCTGGATCTTGAAGACCACGCCGGAAAAATCCTCCTCGAACGGGGAGACTTCGCGGGTCAGGGTCGCCCGGGGGCGTGGACAGGGCGCCAGCTCCACAAAGGTGTCGAGCATCTCCTGCACGCCGAAATTGTTGATGGCGCTGCCGAAAAAGACCGGGGTCTGGGTGCCGTCCAGATAGCGTTCCACAGAGAAGGGCGTGTCCGCGCCTTCAAGCAGCTCCAGGTCCCGGCGCAGATCTCCGGCCTGCAGGCCCAGCAGCTCGTCGAGCTTGGGGTCGTTTGCACCCTCGATGACCACACCCTGTTGGATGCGGCCCCCGTGGGTGGCGGAAAAAAGATGGATCTGATCCTTGTAGATGGAGTAGGTTCCCTTGAAACCTTTGCCCATGCCGATGGGCCAGGTCAAAGGGGCGCATTCGATGCCCAGGTGATCCTCGATATCGGCCAGCAGGTCGAGGGGTTCCAGACCGTCACGGTCGAGCTTGTTGATGAAGGTCACGATGGGGGTGTTGCGCATCCGGCAGACATCCATCAATTTTTTGGTCTGGGCTTCGACACCCTTGGCGCTGTCGATGACCAGCAGAGCGGAGTCCACGGCGGTCAGCACCCGGTAGGTGTCTTCGGAAAAATCTTCGTGGCCGGGTGTGTCCAGCAGGTTGATGTCATACCCTTTATATTCGAACTTCATGACCGAGGTGGTCACGGAAATGCCGCGTTCCTGCTCCATCTTCATCCAGTCCGAGGTCGCGTGGCGCGATGCCTTGCGCGATTTGACGGTGCCAGCCATGGTGATGGCGCCGCCAAAAAGGAGCAGCTTTTCGGTCAGGGTCGTCTTGCCCGCGTCCGGATGGCTGATGATGCCAAACGTTCGGCGTTTTTCCACATTCAGTCGAATTTCTCTTTTCAATGCGCTCATAACCTTCTCCACAAGCTGCGTAACCCTCGACGAGGGCCTAGGAGGCAGTAGGCGCGATATGGGGAACAGTCAAGGAAGCTAGGCCCTCCTTGAATTTGTGGAAAAAGTGTCGACACCCTTGACCCTGTTCCGTGCTCTGCTATGCTGAACCAAAATTGTGCTCGACCATTCAACCGGTTATGGAGGTGCTCAATGTCGTATTTGGAAAAGGATCTGCCCGTTCGGCTGCACGATGGGGAACTGCTCATTTTGAATGATGGCAATGAGGTACGCTGGGAGAGCAATGGCGAAGCCAAGGCCGTGTTCATCGGTTCCAGCTTCAACGCGGCCATGGAACTTTTTCCGGGCCAGGAGGAACAGGCCAACATCGGCGGAAAGAATTTCATGCTGACCGCGTTCTTCGAGGACGCCCTGGAGGTGAAAAAAGGCTGACGTTTTCGTTCCGTTACTCCTGCTTGAATTTTCGATTTTCTGAACGCGGCGGTTTCTCTGCGCCTGCCGCATGAATGTGAAAGCCTCTGCGCGCGGCCGATGTGTGTGGGGGCTTTTTGCGTGTCCCTCTTCACGCAGTGAGCCTTCTGTTGTAAAAACGCTCCAAGAAACGGACATCCATGTGTATCAGGGAGAAAGACGATGATAGATCCAGGAAAATTGTTGGGCGGACTGTTGGGTGGCTCCGGCGCTCTCGGAAATCTCGGGGCCCTGGGTGGGCTCGGGTCCGCCGGAAAAAATGCGCTGCCCGGCAAGGCAGCCCTGGGGATGGGCCTCTTGGGCGTGGCCATGGCCGCTTTTGAACACTTTTCGGAGCAAAAAACACAGGCCGCGCCTTCTGGGGCGACCGCCACGACCATGCCGCCCGCTTTTCCCCCGTCCGTGCCGGGAAGCGTTCCCGGCGCGACTCCGCCGCCGGCACCCGGGAGCATGCCCCCGCCCGCACCGGGTTCCGTTCCTCCCGTGGCTCCGGCTCCTTCCGTCGCAGGGATGCAGGCTCCCGCACAGGCCGATCCCGTCCTTCTGATCCGGGCCATGATCGCGGCGGCCAACGCCGACGGCGTGCTCGACGATACGGAGCGCTCGCGTATTTTTGGCCAATTGGAAGGCGTGGGGCTGACCGAGGAGGAAAAGGATTTTTTATGCGCTGAATTCGATGCGCCCTGGCCCCTGGAAAATATCGTCGCCGCGGTGTCCAGTCCGTCCGTGTCCGCCCAGGTGTTCACGGTTTCGCTCCTGGCCGTGGATGTGGATACCCACGCCGAACGGGACTATTTGGACAGCCTGCGGCAGGCGGTGGGCCTCTCCGTGGCGCAGGCTCAGTCCATCGCCCGGCGTCTTGGCAAGCAGGTCTGATGGGCGGCTTCGGAGGTGAGGTTTGCGATGCCTTGAGGGCAAAAGAAATGGAGGGCGTATGTCACAGTGGTATTTGAGTTATGACGGTCAGCAGGAAGGTCCCTTCGATCTGGCCCAGGCACAGGCCAGGGCGCGTATGAATCCGGCGGGTTTCGCCTGGCGCGAGGGTTTTGCGCAGTGGATGCCCATCACGCAGGTCGCGGAGTTGTGCCGGACCGCGCCCATGGCCCCGCCGCCTCTCGCGTCCCGGGCAACGGATGAGATCGATTTCAAGATCGTCGGGCACGAAATGCAGTTTGTGGAAGTGGAGCTTGATCCGGGCGAGAGCGCCGTGGCCGAGGCCGGGGCCATGATGTACAAGGACAGCTCCATCCATATGGAGGCCATCTTCGGGGACGGGTCGGGCGCGGCCGAAGATTCCTTCATGAACAAGCTCCTGGGCGCGGGCAAGCGGGTCATCACCGGCGAGAGCCTGTTCATGACCGTCTTCACCCACACCGGCCAGGGCAAGGCCCACGTGGCCTTCGGCGCGCCCTATCCGGGCAACATCATCCCCCTGTCCTTGACCACGGTGAACGGAACCCTCATCTGCCAGAAGGACTGCTTCCTGTGCGCGGCCAAGGGCGTGTCCATAGGCATCCACTTCCAGCGCAAGATCATGACCGGCCTGTTTGGCGGCGAAGGCTTCATCATGCAGCGCCTCGACGGAGACGGCCAAGTTTTCCTGCACGCGGGCGGGACCGTGGTGGAGCGGGTTCTTGCTCCGGGCGAGGAACTGCACGTGGACACGGGCTGCCTGGTGGCCATGGAGCAGACCGTGGAGTTCGACATCCGGCAGGCCGGGAACATCAAGACCGCCCTGTTCGGGGGCGAGGGGCTCTTTTTCGCCCGTGTCGCCGGACCTGGGCGCATCTGGCTGCAGTCCCTGCCGTTCTCGCGCCTGGCCGGACGCATGCTGCAGTCGGCTTCGGGCCTGGGCGGGGCCAAGGATGAAGGCTCGGTTCTGGGCCCCCTGGGCACGCTCTTGGGCGGACGCTAGCAACGCCCGCCGGAGCCCACGTCAGGCCGGGGAGGAGTCTCCCCGGCTTTTTTTCGGTATGGAGTCTTATGGACGGGTGCCCCTGGGGTGGCGTAGGGACCATGCATATCAAAAGGAGGATAGCCATGAGGTTCTACGTATATTGTATTGTCGCCATGCTGGCCGTGTTTATCGGAGCGGGAGCCGGGGCCGTGGAAACCCCGGACGCGGCGCTGGCGAACATTCAACGGGCCATTGACGGCAATGATCAGGTTTTGCTGGAAAAATATATCGATCTGCGCGGGATCATCGCGCGCGGGGTGGACACCTTCATTGTCGACTTCGCAGCCCATCCGCCCAGCGGGGAAGGCGATCCTTTGCTCGAAATGTTGTCCGGCGGCCTGTCGGCACCGTCCCAGTCCGCGGCCAATCAGTCCATGAAGATGCTGCTCATCGAGGAGACCCACAAGTTCGTGATCCGGGGCGTGGCTTCGGGCGATTTTTCAGGCCGTCCATCGACACAGGCGGTCCTACCCGACGGCGGCATCCTGTCGGTTCTCTTCGCCGACGCCTCGACGGCCCGCAAGGAGCTGCGCTCCGTGCGCGTGCAGCCGCCGCAAGGCGACAGGACCACGGCATCGGCCAAGATGTTCGATCATGGCAGCGAACGCAGCTATCCGGTGCAACTGAGCCTCAAACGCCAGCCTGAGGGGTATTGGAAGGTCACGGAAGTAAACAACATGGCCGAGTTGATCCGCATTGTGCGCAAGGAGGCCGACGCGAGGTAAGCATGTTGAAGGTCCTGATAGTCGATGATGAGCGTCCGGCTCGGGATGAATTGATTTATCTGTTGACCAGTCACGCCGATGTCGTGCCCTATGAGGCGACATCGGTGGACGAGGCCTTGGAGATTTTGGCCGAATCGCACATAGATCTGATGCTGCTGGATATTCAGATGCCCGGCCGCAATGGCTTTGAGCTGTTGCGCGAGATTGCTTGCGAACCCCAGCCCCCTTTTGTGGTGCTGGTCACGGCCTTTGACCAGCATGCGGTTCGCGCTTTTGAAGAAAATGCCGTGGATTATCTGCTGAAGCCGGTGGTCCCGGAGCGGCTGACCCGAGCCCTTGAGCGGGTGCGACGGTTGGCGGCGGATCAAGCCCAGGCGCGTGAAGGCCGGTCCATGCAGACCCTGCTGGTGCGGCTGGGGCATCCCTGTTTGCCTCGCATCGCGGTGGAGCGGGGCGGTAAGATCTGTCTTTTGCCGACCATTCAGGTGCTCGTGGTCGAGGCTGATGGAGGGCGGCTGACGGCCCTGACCGATGACGGTGCGCATGTCTGTCACGGCTTGCCAACCTTGGCCAAGGCCGAGGAGCGTCTAGCCGGACAGCCTTTTTTTCGGGCCAATCGAGGAGTTCTGGTCAACCTGGAGCGCATCGCCGAATTTTCGCCATGGCATGGGGGCCGCTACATCGTGATCATGAATGACGCAGCTCGGACCGAAGTCGTGGTCAGCCGCAATCAGGTTCGGGACTTCAAACTCCAGCTCGGAGTCTAGGCCATGCTGCCCGTTCCCTATATTCCGCCCCTGTTCATATCCCTGTCCGAACGTTTCGGCCTGCTTCTGGCGGGCGGCTTCGCCATCATGATGTTCGTGCCTCTGGAAAAGATCGGGCCGGGCAGCAAGCGCAGTCTGCCGGCCATGTTCGTCCTGGTCCTGCTTTTCAGCACGTTCACCATCCTGGGCACCTATTCCGGCAATATCGTGTTTCAGTCCTTTGCCAATTTGCGCGCCACCGGAGCTATCACCGCAGGTCTATTTGGCGGCCCCGTAGTGGGCTTTTTGACAGGCCTCATCGGCGGTTCTCATCGCTATCTGATAGATGTGGGTGGGTTCAGCGCGCTGCCTTGCGCTTTGGCCACCGTCATCGAAGGCGCGGCGGCCGGAATTTTTGCTTGGCGCGTGCCGAACAGGAGTCTGGATTGGCGTGCCGGATTTATGGTGGCCGTGGCTGGCGAGTGCCTGCACATGGTTCTGGTCCTGGGCCTGTCCAGGCCATGGTCCCAGGCCGTGCAGCTCGTGGACGTGATCGGTTTGCCCATGATTTTGATCAATTCCATAGGGGTGGCCATTTTCGTTCAGGTTCTGAAGGTGCAGCTGCATTTCAACGACTTGCGCGATTCGGCAAAAGCCCGGCAGGTCCTGTCCATCGTCAAGCAGACTTTGACATATCTGCGTGAAGGCCTGAACTCCGAATCAGCCCGGGCCACGGCCGAGATCATTCTCAAGGAAACCGGCGTGGCCGCAGTGGCCCTGACCAGCAAGGATATGGTCCTGGCCCACGTGGGATTGGGCGAGGAGCACCATCTTCCCGGCCGTCCGTTGGCGACCCGGGCCACCAAATCCGTGCTGGAAACCGGACTGGCCACGTTTGTGCGCGATCGCCAAAGCATCGGCTGCGAGAAGACGTCCTGCCCGCTGACCGGGGCCATAATCATTCCGCTGCTGAAGGGGTCTGATTTGCTCGGCTGCCTTAAGCTCTATGGTTCGAAAAAAAAGCCCCTGGACCAGACACGCTTCGAGCTGGCCAAAGGGCTGGCGGATCTTTTCGCCACCCAGCTCGAGCTTGAGGACATCGGCATCAAGGAACGATTGCTCGCCAACGCCGAAATCCGTCGTCTTCAAGCCCAGATCAATCCCCATTTTCTCTTCAATT
>CAXNFJ010000061.1:0-8535 GCA_964201165.1 Desulfomicrobium sp. | reverse complement strand
CCGCCGCCTGCACGGGCGCCTGACGCAGGGCCATGACCGCTCTGGCCGCGGCGTCCAGGTCCGGAAAGATCATCAGCGCCGTGGCTCGCAACGGATAGATCGGCACCGTGTCCAGGGTCACGGTGCTGACAAAACCCAGGGTGCCCTCGGAGCCGATCATGAGGTGAGTCAAGATGTCGAGGGGATCGTCAAACTCGGTCAGGGCGTTCATGGCGTAGCCCGTGGTGTTCTTGATGGAATACTTGCGCCGGATGCGCGCGACCAACGCCGGATCGGCCATGATTTCGTCGCGCAGGCCGCAAAGTCGGTCGAGAACCGGGGTGTGGCTGCGGCGGAAGGCGATCACGCTGGCGGGGTCCTCGGTGTCCAGCACCGCGCCGTCGGCCAGGATGACGCGCATGTGGCGCATGGTCGCAAAGGTGTTCTGGGCCACGGTGCAGCACATCCCGGCCGCGTTGTTGGCGACCATGCCGCCGATGGTCGCGGCCGCAGCCGAGGCCGGGTCCGGACCGATGCGGAATCCGTAGGACGCCAGGATCGCGTCGGCCTCGCCGCCAGTCAGGCCGCAGCCGAGGCGGATGCTCCGTCCTTCATCCGATACTTTATGTTTTCGCCAGAACGGACCGCGGATGCGCGCCACGACGCCTTCGCCCGTGGCCTGACCATTGAGGCTCGTGCCTGATCCGCGAAAGGTGATGCCGACGCCGTGCGCACGGAGCACGGGCAGCACGGCCAGGATGTCGGCCTCGCTTTCCAGGTCCATGACGGCCTGGGCACGGGGCTGGTACATGCTCGCATCCAGGGCGTAAACGCGGGACCGGACCGTATCGGCGTGCAGCCTGGCCGGAGAAAGGATGCGTGAAAGTGCGTCGACAAGGGCAGGGGACAAGGGCATGTGGACTCCACGTGAAAAGGCGCTGAAGGCCAGATTCAGTAGAATCGGAGAGTGGGCGAAGTCAATGCGCGGCGGATGCGCTTTCGTGCATCCGCCGCGCGGGAGAGTATCTTTTTTCGAGGAGTGCGCGCCGGGGGAGTCGTCCGGATCTAATTCACCAGCGAATGTTCTTCGATGGAGGAGCAGCAGACCATGTTCCGCCCGCTGTTTTTAGCCTGGTACAGGGCCTGGTCCACGTTGTAGATCAGGGTTTCCGGTGGCGTCAGGGCGCCGGGTTTGAGTCCGGTGATGCCGATGGAGGCCGTGACCCGGAACCGTTTCTTCTGAAAACGGAAGGTGGTCTGGCCGATGAGGCTGCGCAATCGCTCCGCCAGCAGCCACGCATGCTCCTCCCGGGTCTGGGGGAGGATGATGACAAATTCCTCTCCGCCGTAACGGGCCGGGAAATCGGACTCGCGCAAGGTTTTTTGCAGGATCTTACCCACTTCCCGCAGCACCATGTCCCCGGCCTGATGGCCGTAGGTGTCATTCACGGACTTGAAATAATCCAGATCGATCATCATCAGGCTGAGTTCGTTTTGATGGCGTTGGTGGCGTTTCATCTCTTCGCGCAGCCTGGTGTCAAAATTGTGACGATTATAGATACGGGTCAGACTGTCATGGTCTGCCTGAGCCTTGGTCTTGCGGAATTCCAGGCTGTTGCGCAAGGCCAAGGCGAGATGATTGGTGGCTGAACCGAGGGTGCGCAATCGATCCTGGCCCAGAGCCGACGCTTCATCGGAACAGATGATCAGGGCGCCGAAGGGCTCATTTCCCACGTACAGGGGTTGGGTGATGAACTGTTCAAGTTCGGGCGGATTTTTCTCGATGCCCTCCCGGCGCTGCAGGAAGGAGACCTGATACCCGCGCACATCATCCTGGCTCAGGCGACTGGCCACGCTCAGCAGATGGTTGATCCACTCTTCCTGGTGCGCGAGGGGCAGGTTTTCGGGCAGAAAGAGTTCCGCCTCGGTCTGGCCGCCCGCGTTCCCCCAGAACACGCCGAGCACGGCGCGCACATTGAGGAGCAGGTCGAGGTCCTCGGCGCAGTTGGAAATGACGAGGCCGGGGTCAAGGGTTTGACTCGCCTTGGTCAGAAGTTGATTGAGAAAAGCCAGTTGCTCGTTTTTGCGGGCCAAAAGCTCACGCTCCAGGCTGATTTCCCGGGCCATGAGAAAAATGTCCTGGTACATGCTGGACACTTCTTCCGCCTGCCTCAGGGCGCGGGCAATTTTTGCCCCGTCCAGGGGACAGGTCACAACAGTCAGAAACGTGCCCGATGCCATGTATTCGAGCACGTCCTTGTCCTCTTGATCCGCGATGAGCAGGAACTGCCAGGACTCGTGCGCGGTGAGTTTTTCCCTGTCCTCGGAGGGCAGGTTTTTCCACGAGGATACAGGCACGAAGACAAGCCCGCCCTGGCTTGCATTCTCCAGAAATTCACGGGCCGAACCGACCGTGCGGTTGTCCAGCGTATGGGGCCGGGGCAGATGGGATTCAAGCTCGAAGGCCAGCTCGGAGCCGATTGCCAAGCCCAGGCATGGGCGGGCGGAAGTGTTCATGACGTCCTCCAATACAGGGGGAAAATTGACGATCTGTCCTGGTTAAGCAAGTTTGCTGCCAAGGTGTGCTCGTCGAGACAAATAAGTCAAAAATCATGTGATTTGAGTTCGTCCGTCCAGGACTGGCGGGTACGATTTTGCCCACCCAGGATGCCTCGCGACGAGCAGGCCCGGATATTGCTTTATCCGGGCATGGCGAAACATTCCCACTCCATCTGGGGCACCCTCGACCCGTTCGTTGAAGGCGGCCCCATTCTTGGGCGCAAAGTGGCCAATGCCGGGTTTCTGCAAGCCCTGCTCGAGGCCGATCCTTTTGCGGCCTATCATTTTTTTCTGCCCGACAGACAAAGCGGCAAGGCGCTCGAAACCTTTGTGCAGTCCGCTTGTCCGCAAATGAGCGGCAAGGTCCGCATCCTGCCGAGGACCGCCTTGCCAGGGCAGTTGGCCACCACCGACTACCACGCATTCCATCTTTCCGACTGTCTGACCGCCCAGGGCTTTCTGGCAGCGCTCAGAAACCGCCTTGCCGCAAGCGTCTTTCCCATCACCGGCGTGACCCACTCCCTGTCCTATGCGCGCTACGGCCAATCCTTCGCTCAGCATGTCTGGGCCGGAGTCACGGCGCGGGACTGCATCGTGGCCACCTCAAGGGCCGGAGCCGATGTCGTGCGGGAGGAATTGGCGGCCCTGGGCGAGGTTTTGAACGCTCCGGTCCCTCAGGTGTCCGTTGTCCCATTGGGGGTGTGGTGCAGGGATTTTGACGCCCAGGGACTGGGGAGCGTGTCGGCGGTGCCGGCTTCGAAGATCGTTTTTCTGGTTCCGGGGCGGATCAGCCCGTATTCCAAGATGGATCTTTTGCCCTTGCTGCGAGCCTTTCAGCGGCTGCGGCAGGGCGGTGTCGAGCTTGGCAAGGTCTGCCTGGTTCTGGCCGGGAGCCCGGACGAGGGGGCGTCCCTGCCCGGAACCCTGACCAATTTGGCGGCCAATATCGGCCTTGAGTTGGTCGTCGTGCGTTGTCCCGACGATTTGACCAAGAAGGCCCTGCTACATCGCGCCGACGTGGTCGTGTCCCTGGCCGACAACCCCCAGGAAACCTTCGGGCTGACGATCCTTGAGGCGGCGGCGGCCGGAAAGCCCGTCATCGCCTCGGACTACGACGGCTATCGCGATCTGGTGTGTCATGGCCGCACGGGCCTCTTGGTTTCCACGCTGGACAGCGGGGAGGTGGACGACGTTTCGCTGCTGGCGCCGCTCTTATACGACAGCACCTATCATCTCTGGCTGGCCCAGGACGTGGCCGTGGACGTGGGGGAACTGGCCGGGCATCTGCGCGTCATGCTGCAAAAAAGCGTGCGCGAGAGCATGGGCCGGGCGGCCCGCGAGCATGCCCTGGGCTTTGACTGGTCCGTGATCATCAATAGATATCTGGAATTGTGGGATCGCCTGGCCGCGGAGCCTGCCCCACAGCCGGGGCAGGGCGAGAGCCGTCATCCGCTGGCCATGCATCACGGGCGGATTTTTGCCGGATATCCGTCCAGGCGCCTGCGCGAAGATGATGTGCTGGAGGTCACGGACTTGGGCCGCGCCGTGTACAGGGGCCGGGATTTTCCCGTGGTCTATGCGGGCATACAGGACAGGATTGACCTTGAGCTTATGCGCAAGGTGCTGGTCTGGGCCAGACTGCCTTTGTCGTGGGCGGACCTGCGCGAAAAGGCCGCAGGCGAGGACCGTCTGGTGGCCACAGTGCTCTGGATGCTCAAGGGGGATCTGCTGCGCGTGCCGGGAGCGCTGTAGGTTAGATCCTTACGAGCCGTATTTTTCGAAATAGCCGCGCGGCGTGAGGATTTTTCTTCCCGCCAGGCGGCTCGCGCTGTTGCCGATGACCACGGTGGTCAGCATGTCCGCCCACTCGGGGTCGCAGGCGCCAAGAGTCGCGACCCGTACGTCCTGCTCCGGGCGGTAGGCGTTGCGCACGAAGCCGACGGGCGTGTCCGGGCCTCGATGTTCGGCCGCGATGGCCAGGGCCTGCCCCAGATACGAGTCGCGTTTGCGGGATTTGGGGTTGTAGAGGACGATGACGAAATCGCCCTCCACCGCGCAGCGCACCCGCTTCATGATGGTCGGCAGCGGGGTCAAAAGATCGGACAGGGAGATGGAGGCGAAATCGTGCATGAGCGGGGCGCCGAGCAGGGCCGCCGCCGCGCACAGAGCGGGGATGCCCGGCACGACCTCAAGCTCGATTTTGTCCAGGAGCCCCTCGCGTTCCAGATATTCAAGGACGAGTCCCGCCATGCCATAGATGCCGCTGTCCCCGGAGGAGACCACGACCGTGTCGAGTCCCGCCAGGGCGAATTCCACGGCCTTGGCCGTCCGTTCCATCTCCTTTTTCATGGGGCTTGAAAAAAGGGTCTTGCCGTGGAGCAGGACCGGATCGACCAGCGCCAGGTAGCGGTCGTATCCGACCACGGCCCCGGCGCGGGCCAGGCTGGCCAGGGCCATGGGGGCCAGCAGATCCGCGCTGCCAGGACCCAGGCCGATGACGGTCAGACGGCCAGGCATACGGCCACCGTCACATTCCCGCTTATTGTCTTGGGCACGATCAGCCGCGTCCTCGGACTCATTTTCAAGGCTGCCTGCACGCTCGCTGCTTCGCATACGCTCCCCACTCCTATCTTTTCCCGCACCCGCTCCGAGGGGTTGGGGACCTGTGTATCGTCCAGCACGGACCCTGCAAAAAATTCCAGAGGAAGACCCAGTTCCCGGCCCGCTTCCAAAAGTCCCTCTTCATCCGCCTTCACGTCCACGCTGGCCAGCATCGCAAGGCTGGCGGGAGCCAGCTCGTTCTCCACCATGACCTGGGCCAGGGCCCGCAGAATCTCCTCCTTTGACACGCCCCGGCGGCAGCCGATGCCCGCGCAGAGGCAGCGCGGGTGCAGGATCAGACCCGGACCAGGCACGACTTTCCAGCTGACCAGCACCTCGGCCTCGGGATCATCCACCAGTTCAAAAGAATCTTTCATCTGCGCGTCACCGCACAGATCCAGACGATTTTCCGGATCATGCACCGTGACCCGGCCGCCTTCGGCCAGAACCGCGTTGACGTTCACGATGCGGGTCGGGTCGGCGATGGCGCAGTTTCGGTTTTGAGCCAGAGTGTCGATGGCCGGTTTGCCAGCCGTGTCCGTGGCCGTGGTGATGACGGGGCGACCGCCCAGGTGGGCGGCGATGCGCCGGGCCAGGTCATTGGCTCCGCCGAGGTGGCCGGAGAGGAGGCTTACGACATGCTCGCCATCCTGATCGCAGACGACCACGGCCGGGTCAGTGGTCTTGGACTGCAGCAGGGGCGCGATGCTGCGCACCACGATGCCTGTGGCGGCCACAAAGACATGGGCGTGGTAGAGAGGAAAATTGGCGCGGACTTGGTCAGCGATGCGTTCAAAGCCTCGCACCTCGCCTTCGGCCAAACGGCTGGCGGCGAAAAGATCGGCCGGGGCCATGGCGGCGATGCGCCCGGCCAGGGCCAGACCCCAGCTCGTCATGGCGTAGATGGCCATGCGCGGCCAGGTCTGCGGCCGCTCGGCAAGGCGGAATCCATGTCCGAAAGAAGCGGCATAGAGCCGGGACTGCTTCTGCGGCGCGGTCTCGCCGGGCAGGACCAGAAAGACGGCCTGACGGGTGATGTTGCCCGCTTGCACGCTCTGTTCAAGCCCGCCCAGGGTGGTGCGGATGATCTCTTCCCTGGGATGTCCGACCTTGTGCCCGATGACGATGACCGTGTTCTCGGCCAGTCCGGCCAAGCGCAGCTCGGCGGTCAACTCCCCGGCCTTGTCCGCCGAAAGGTACACGGCCACGGACGAGCCGTGCCGGGCCAGTTCGCTCAGTCGCTCGGACTCCGGAACCGGCGTGCGGCCGTGCAGGCGGGTGATGATCAGGCTCTGGGTGGTCTCGGGCACGGTGAAGGACACCCCGGCCCTGGCCGCGGCGGCAAAGGCGGCGGTCACGCCGGGGATGATGGCCCAGGTCACGCCGTCCCGGTCCAAGAGGGCGGTCTGCTCGCGCACGGAGCCGAAAAGGGACGGGTCACCGGTGTGCACCCGCGCCACCAGCCCACCCTTGCGCACTGCCTCAAGCATCAGGGCGTGGGTTTCGTCCAGGCTCAGGCCCGCCGAATCGGCGACCGCGGCCCCTGGCTTGGCGCAGTCCACCACCTTGGCCGGCACCAGGGACCCGGCATACAGCACCAGATCCGCCCGGCCGACAAGGTCCCGGCCGCGCACCGTGATCAGGTCCGGATCGCCGGGGCCTGCGCCGATGAAATAAACCTGCGGAGAATTATTCATGTGTCGCTTGAAGGTTTTTGGGTTTCCAGAAGAAAGACCGGATTGGAAGGCACAAGCCGCAGATCGCTCCCAAGGGGCGAGCTGGCATGGTGCATGAGCTGGTGCACGGTAAGCGGCCAGCCCAGGGCGTCGATGGCTGCCCGTGCCGTTTCGAGGGTGGAGAGCAGCACGGCGGTTACCACCATGCGTCCGCCGGGGGAGAGCAGGGCGGCGCACTGGGTGAGGATCGGGGCAGAGGCTCCGCCGCCGAGGAAGATGTGGGTGGGGGGAAAAGTCCCCTCCTCCAAAAAGTCCTCCAACGAAGCATGCACCACCTCCACTAACCATGCCCCTGTCCGCGCAACATTTTCCTTGATGTGCCGCGCACGCTCGGCCTGGCGTTCCACCGCCACAACCTGCCCTTTGCTCAGCAGACGGGCGGCCTCCAGGCTGACAGCTCCACTGCCCGCGCCCAGGTCCCACAGCGTGGAATCCGGCGCAAGGCGCAGCAGGGAGAGGGCGAAGGCTCTTACGTGCTGCTTGGTCATCAGGCCTTCGGCGTGGGCCAGGGCGCTTTCATCCAGGCCCAGCTCAAGAGTCAGGGGCGGGGCTTCGGTGCGTTCCAGAACAACCAGATTGAGCGCGTGCCAGCGACGTTGCGCAGCTTCCGTCAGGGTCAGCGTGGTCAGCTTTTCTTCCGCTCCGCAGAGGCTCTCGGCCACATGCATGCGCCAGCCCTTTACGCCGCGCTGAAGCAAAAGCTCGGCGATGGCGTCCGGGCTGTGCTGCTGGTCCGTGTATAGGGCCACAAGAGGTTCATGGGTCAGGGTCGCAAAGAGCGGGGCGAGATCGCTACGGCCATGCAATGACACGATTGCGCAGTTGTGCCAGGGCAAACCGAAGCGGGCGCAGGCTATCTGCATGGCCGAGACATTGGGATGAAAGGTCAGTTCGTGCGGGGCGAAGAAGCGCAGCAGGCTCGCGCCGATGCCGTAAAGCAGGGGATCGCCGTCGGCCAGTACGCAGACATTCCCGTTTCGGGCACGGTCGCGGATGCGGGCCGCGAATTCGTCCAGAGAGGCAAGGGCCAGCCGTCGCTCCTCTGCAATATCCAGTTCGTCCAGCAGCCTCCGTCCTCCGGCCACCAGATCCGCCGCGCGGATCAGGTCCACAATGTCCGGGGAGTGATGGGCGGGGCACAGTCCAAGGCCCAGAACATGGATCATGCGGCCTCCGAGGTGTCGTGCAGGACCTGGCCGGAAAAATCGAAGAGCAGGTAGTCGACGCGTAGGTCATGGCCGCAGAAATTGCGGGCGAATCCGGCGGCCCTGCCCGTCAGCAGGGAAAAAAGGGCTGGCGCCTCCGGCAGAGGTGTCAGGAGATCGAGGACTTGCATGGCCGTGTTGGCCCCGGCCACTTCCCGGCAGATTCGAGGACTGAATCCGCACTCCTCGCACCAGCGGGCCAGGATCGTCAGGTCCAGGTGCGCGCTGCGGGCGTGGGTGTAGCGATGCCCTTGGGCCTGTTTGATCAGCTTGCCGAAAAAGACGCCCCACCGCACGGAGTCGAACCTGCGCCGGCCGACTTCGCGCATGCTGTAGAAGAAGAAATCGGCCACCTGCACGCAGGCTGTTTCCGGCGTGTCCGGCAGGGTCTGGCGCAGAAATCGTTCGCTGCGCCCGCCCGTGGTCAGGCAGGGCCGAGTGATGTTGCCGGCCTG